>DATHEW010000476.1:0-2267 GCA_035318425.1 Candidatus Acidiferrum sp.
CAATCGAAGCGATGGATGAGGGCCAGCTGATCGCCGAAATGCTCAAGCGCGCCAAAGTGATTGATGAGTTAGATGCTGGCGCAGCGATTCAGTAGGACGGCAACGTCGCCCGCGTTTACGCCGACTTTCTCTTTCAAAGGCTGAACCACGATGCAGAACCAAATCGCGTCGTGCGGAGAGTTGTGATTCCGCCCAACGGGGGTCGGAATCCAGAGCACGCATGGCGTAAGAGCCCGTCGTCGAACTTTCGCGACCAGTTTCTGCGCAATGACGTACCGAGTTGGTCAGTATCGCGCCCGGACCGAAATGCGAAGAAGGCGGCCAGCTTCGGGGAAGCCGACGGCATCCTCGGCGTGCGAATCGAAAAGGTTGCCCAACGCAAGGTCGGCACTCATCTTTCCGATATCAAAACGCACCGCGAGATCTGCTTCGACATGGCCTTTGGTCACAAGCGGTCCGGTCGGTATGGACGAATCGAAGAAGCGAGAATTTTCTTTAAGTTGCGCACTGACGGCGATCCTGGGCAAAGGCGACCAGCGAATGCGGCCGGCGGTGCTGACATGCGGACGGTTGCGCAGTCTCGTTGAGCTATCGATGTGAAGGTAGGTGGCGGATCCTGCGAGCTCCAACGAGCGCGACGGATTCCAGCTAAATTCGAACTCGGCACCCGATGAGGTCACGCGCGAACGATTGACGAGGCGAAAGCTCTGAGCATCGAAATCGACAAGGTTGCGGAACGTCTGACGGAAGCCGGTCAGCTGTGCTTCGCCCTTTTTGAAACGTACGCTCGCTCCGATCTCGGCGTTGGTGCTTTGTTCGGGCTTCAGGTCCGGATTGCCGATCAACGGATGTCCCAACGCGAAGAAACTCGGCTGCTTATAGCCCTCACCGGCGGACGCAAAGACGACAGGTCCGCTGGGGGTCACTTGCCAGCGGGCAGCGATGCGTCCCGTGGTCGACGTGCCTGCGCCGGCGATCTTGTCAGCGCGTCCCGCAACATTGATCAGCAGTCCGCTTGCCGGCCGCAGTGATCCTTCCGCAAAAGCACTCCGAGTCGTCCGGTCGAGACGGAAGTTCGTTGGGAAGGGAAGGCCGAAGTCCAGGCTGCCGGAGCTTCGGCCTACCTCGCGCAGGGCCGCTCCTCCAACGCTGAGCGACATAATGCGGGCGTCAAAGGCAAGGCTGCCGACGGCTTCCACGCGGTCGAACCGACTGTGATTCTCGCTAGCGGGAACACCCTCCAGCTCGCCAGGTGCAATGAACGGTGAGTGGCTGTCATCCTCCTGCCTCGAAAAGGACAGCAAAAGGTTCGGCCGGAGCCGGGCGGAGCGGTCCCTCGCAATACTTAGCGAAGCCGCGTTCAGCAGGGTTGTTCCATGTTCGCGTTCGCGATTCACCGCTAGCAATGGCCCGCCGCTGTCTTCGGGAAAAACGTCGCGGCTAGCCCATGCATGGAGTCCGAATATCTTCATCTCGAAGGTTCCGGCGCGTTGCCTCAACTTTACCAGCCCTTGCCTGCGCTTGAGATCGGAACCTTCATCAAGAGACCCGCTCTCGTAGGCTCCGGCAGCGGCCAGAAGGCCTCCGCTTTCCCAGCCGGCGCTGGTCGAGGCAGTTCCACCAGCTTCACCTCGGGTGCTGACGACGCCTCGCCCTGACAAGCTGAATGCTTCTCGCAATGGCGCCGCGAAGCGGATGTCGATCATGCCAGACAGGGCGTCGGAACCCTGGATGGCCGACCCTGGACCGCGGATCACCGTCAGCGATTCGACGAGATCCGAATCGATAAGGCTGAGGTCGAATGCTCCTCCTCGACTGTTGGTCGGGTCGTTCAGTTTGATGCCTTCGACTGTCACCAGCGTGAAATTGGGTTCGCCCCCTCGGATGGAAAGAAAGCTGCCGCCGGCGACGCCTCCAACCGAGATTGCCCGGACGCCCGGCGTTGCGTCGAGTACATCGAGCAGAGAAATGTCTTCGAAGGTTTCGACCTGCTCGTGCTCAATCGTCGTCGTAGCAGTCACGGTGGAATCTTCGATCCGCGATCCTAAGATTGTGATTGCAGGCGGCTCTTGTATCGTTTGCACGATTGCCGGCATCATTTAAGGGCTCCCCAGGAACTTACCGACGCAGGCCGCCATGTTCTCCGAGCACCGTATTGTTTCACTGGTCAGGATCATAAGCGCAACTGCTTTTTTGCTTGCGCTCGTACTGGTTCCATTTTTCGTGTTCGGGAGTGCCCTGGAAGCAAGAGCAGAGATCGAGATGGC
>DATHEW010000477.1:0-5846 GCA_035318425.1 Candidatus Acidiferrum sp.
GGTTTCGCCAGCGGGCACGACATAGACATTTCCGAGTTCACTGGGGAAAAAGAGATGGCGTCCATCGGAAACTGGCGAGGCCGTAAACCCTTCGCCGCCGCGCACGAGCCGTTCGCTGTAGCGAATCGCGCCGGTCTTCGCGTCGAAGCAGGTCAACACACCGCCGTCCGTGCAGCCGTAAACGTGGTTGCCGATCACGATCGGCGTTTGCATGTAGTTGCCTTGACGCGCGTGCGCCCAGGCAATCGCGCTGTTCGTGACGCCGGGATCGGGCGGGGTGATGTCGCCGCGCGCGTCGAGGTTGATGGCGCGCATGGGGCGAAACTTTCCGTGCCCACTCGTGAAGTAAGCGAAGCCATGCGCGATCACAGGCGTGGGCGTGGGAATATCGCCGCCGCCGTCGAGCTTCCAAATCTCTTTCCCGCTGGCGAAGTCATACGCGCCGGTGTGATGCCAGCCGTTCACGAGGATGTGGGTTTGGCCGCCGACTTTCGCGATCGTTGGCGTGCTCCAAGTCGGAACATCGCGTCGTGGCGTGCGCCAGAGTTCCTTGCCGTCGGCGAGGTCGAAGCTCGCGAGGAAGGAGTTGGTTTGCACATCCACGAGCACGATGACTTTGCCTTCGTGAATAACGGGCGAACTGGCAAAGCCCCATTGCGCGCTCTTCACCTGGAAATATCCGGAGTCCATAGGGCCGAGATCGATCTTCCAAACTGGCGCGCCGTTCATGTCGAAGCAGAACAAACCTTCCGAACCAAAAATCGCCACGATGTGTTTTCCGTCCGTGGCCGGTGTGGAGTTGGCGTGACTGGCCTTGGTGTGACGTTTCACGCGCGGCGTGGCTTTGTGGCCGGTTTTGTCCCACGCGACCTTTCCCGTGATTTTATCGAGCGCGAGCAACCGCCACTCGTGTTCCACCTGATCGTTGGCTGAGCCGATGTCGCCGTAGAGCCCGACTTTCAAATCCGCTTTGCCAGGACGCACCGCTGTCAGGACATAGACGCGATCATTCCATACGATCGGTGAAGCGTGGGCCAATCCAGGAATGGCTGTGCGCCACCGAATGTTTTCGCCGCTCTCGCCATCCCAACGGATCGGGGCGGGCGCGCTGGCATCGTTTCCACTCGCGTCGGGTCCGCGGAACTGCGGCCAATTTCCCGGCGCGCCAACCAACGGCAGAGTCAAAGCGATGAATGCCACTGCGATACTGAGTGTGAAACGCGCTTTGTTCATACCGGCGATTTAGCGCCTGCGGGCGCGGTTGTCGATGGCGGGATGAAGAGGTGCGTAGGCAAACGCATCAAAGCGGAAAGGGTGACGGAAATGACCGCGCTGCGGCCATTCCGTCCGCGTTCAGCGGACGGCGCGCGGGGCGTACGCTTCGATCGTTCGGACGGGCCGCTGAACGCGGCCGACTCGTCGCGGCGCGACGAGCTCCACCGTTTTGATTTGTTTGCCATGGTGTTTGGCGTGTGCCGCATTGACGCTCGGCATTGCTGCTGCTAGTCCGTGCCAATGGATAACTCCGTTTCGTGTATCGCCTCGCTCCGAGCCGCGGTTATCACCGCCGCGCATGTGATCGCTGAAACCCGCGCATTCCTGTGCGCTGCCGCGTCGCCGCCGAAGCCACGAAGCGGCGGCATCTGAGCCTCGCGAGCAAACCTCAGTCCCTGTTTCAAAATGCTCACGGCGAACAAATCCGAACCCATGTCGCTCCTGCGCGGCTATGAGCGCGAAGACTTTTTCGACGAGATGGTCGATGCCAGTGGCGAGGTGCGGCCGCACTATCGCAAGTTCGCCGAACTGTTCGAGACGCTGACGCAGGATGAGTTCGAGGCCAAGCGCGAGTCCGTGGACCTCGCGTTCATGCGCCAGGGCGTGACGTTCAACGTGTACGGCGACTCACGCGGAGCGGAGCGGATTTTTCCCTTCGACCTGGTGCCACGTATCATTCCGGCGAAGGAGTGGGACGTCGTCGAGCGTGGGTTGATCCAGCGCATCACGGCGCTCAATCTTTTTCTCCACGACATTTATCACGAACAAAAAATCCTGAAGGACGGCGTGATTCCGCCGCACTACATCCTTTCGGGAAAACATTTCCGGCGCGAGTTTGTGAACTTCGCGGTGCCCAGGGACATCTACATCCACGTCTGCGGCACGGACCTGATTCGTGGCAGTGATGGCCAATACTTGGTGCTCGAAGACAACGCGCGTTGTCCCAGCGGTGTGAGCTACGTGCTGGAAAATCGACGCGCCATGAAGCGCACCTTTCCGCAAATGTTCGAAAGTATTGGCGTGCGTCCGGTTGATCATTACCCGCAGGAGTTGCTGAAGATGTTGCAGTACGTCGCGCCCGCGACTGTCGTGGAACCGACGGTCGCGTTGCTCACGCCGGGCGCGTTCAACAGCGCTTATTTCGAGCACACGTATCTCGCGCGCCAGATGGGCATCCAGATCGTGGAGGGCCGCGACCTGATAGTGCGCGACGAACATGTGTTCATGCGCACCACGAAAGGATTGCAGCCGGTGCATGTGATTTACCGGCGCATCGATGACGACTTTCTTGATCCCACCGTGTTCCGTCGCGACTCGATGCTTGGCGTTCCCGGATTGGTGAATGCGTATCGCGCCGGCCACGTTTCGCTCGCGAACTCGATCGGCACCGGCATCGCGGATGACAAGGTGATGTATTACTTCGTCCCGAGGATGATCAAGTATTACCTCGATCAGGAACCGATCCTGCCGAACGTGCCGACCTTTCTCGCGAGTGAGTCCGCCGACCTGAAGTTCATGCTGGAGAACATGGACAAGCTCGTGGTGAAAGCGGCAAATGAATCGGGCGGCTACGGCATGTTGATGGGACCGCAGGCCAGCAAGGCAGAGGTCGATAAGTTCCGTAAAAAAGTGGAAGCCGAGCCGCGCAATTACATCGGCCAGCCGATGATTTCACTCTCGCGTCATCCGACACGGACCGATGGAAAGTTCGAAGGACGCCACGTCGATCTGCGACCATTCATCCTCAACGGCGAGAAGATCGTGATCGTTCCGGGCGGGCTCACTCGCGTCGCGCTCCGCAAAGGTTCGCTGGTGGTGAATTCATCGCAAGGCGGGGGGAGCAAGGAGAGCTGGGTGCTTTATGGAGATGAATGAAGTGATTTACGATTTGCGATTCACGATTTACGCGGTCGTGACTCGATCGATCGCTGCTGCCGCAGATCGACGCGTAAATCGCAAATGCTAAGCCGCGTTGCTAACTGCCTCTACTGGATGTCGCGCTACATCGAGCGCGCCGAGAACACCGCGCGCCTGGTGGACGTGAACCTTCAACTGCTGCTTGATTTCCGCAGCCTGAACGACGCGCGGCTCGCTGACTATTGGATGCCGATCGTGGAGAGCACCGGCGACGAGGAAGCATTTCGCGAGCGCTACAAGATCGCGACGGCTGCCGCCGTCACTGAGTTCCTCGTGTTCGAGGAAAAGAACTCCAACTCGATTGTTTCATCCATCTGTTCCGCGCGTGAAAACGCCCGCATGGTGCGCGACCAGATCACCGTCGAGTTCTGGGAAGAGCTCAATCGACTTTATCTCTTCGTGCGCTCACCGCTGGCGCGGAAGGATTGGCGTGAAAGTCCCAGCGATTTTTTTCAGGAGATCAAAGCGGCATCGCTGCACCTCATCGGCCTGAGCTCGGCCACGTTGATTCACAATCAAGGCTGGTGGTTCTCGCAAGTCGGCATGTTGATCGAACGCGCTGATAAAACGTCGCGGATGCTCGACCTTCGACATGCCGAGCTTCCCGAACGCGGCATGCCCGAGAACATCACGCAGACTGAGGCGCTCGGATGGTCGGCCATCCTCCGCTCGTGCAGCGCATGGGACGCCTTCAAATCAATTCACGGCGCGGAGGTGCATCCACGGCTCGTCGCGGAGTTCCTGTTGCTGAACGAAGATTTTCCGCGCTCGGTTCGTTTCTGCGTCGAGGAATTGAACTACGCGCTCCGTCGCATCTCGGGCGTGGCGGAATCACGCTTCTGCAACGACGCCGAAAAACTCGCCGGCCGTCTCGTGGCCGAGCTGCAATTTACGACCATCGAGGAGATCTTCGACCACGGCCTGCATGGTTACATCGATACGCTCCAGGCGAAGCTTAACTCCATCGGAGAAGCGCTGTTCGACGCTTACATTTTTCAGGCGTTCGATCCCTCCGGCGAAGAACATTTCGTGCAGCAGGAGGAACAGCAGCAGCAGATGCAAAAAGTAATCAGCGAAACAGTGATTGGTAATCAGTCCGAAGTAGAGCCGAAATTACTGACAACTGATTACTGGTTCACCGATAACTGATTACTGATTCATTATGAAACGCATCGCGATCCTCACCGCCGGCGGCGATACGCCGGCGCTCAATGCCACGATCCACGGCGCGGTCACGCGCGCGAACCAGTTGCGCATCGAGATCGTCGGCCTGATCAAAGGTTTCAACAGCTTGTTCAACCCGCGCGTGCCGCACGTGTTTCTCAACCCGCTCTACCAGGAACTGCCAGAGTTGGACCCGGCGAAAGGCGGTACGCTGATCGGTTCTTCGCGCGACTACGTTGATCCCAATGATCACGAGAAACTCGACCAGATCGTCGGCCGGCTGAAGAAGCTGGGGATCGAGGGACTCATTTGTATCGGTGGCGACGGCACGCTCAATGGGCTGCAACCGCTCGCGGATCGTCTGCCGACGGTACTCGCACCCAAGACCATCGATAACGATCTGGGGCTGAATCACCCGAGCGAAGCGGATGAGTTCGTGCGCGTGAACGATGCTTCGGTGAAATGCGGCTATCGTTACAAACGCGCCGAGTCACGCGCGGTGTTCGACCTCCACCAGATCGTCAATTACGCGACGCCGGGCTACGCCACCGCGGTGTTCGTGTCAGCGCAAGGTGTCGAACGCATTCGCACGACCGCCGAGAGTCATCGTCGCATCGCGATCGTCGAAGTGATGGGGCGGCACTCCGGTTACATCGCGCTCGGCACCGCTTACGGCCGGCCCGACATCATTCTCGTGCCCGAGCAATCGCTGGATCTCGAGCGTCTCGTCGAGCGGGTGAAGCAAATCTACGATTTGCAGAAGAACGTCGTCATCGTCTGCGGCGAAGGCATCGTGGACGAGCAGGGGCGCGAACTGGGTGCCGAAACGAAATCGACTGACCCCGCCGGCAATGTTGCTTTGACCGGCGCCGCGGAGGCGTTGCGCGCGAAGCTGATCCAGATGATTGGGGATCGTTACTTCCAGCTCTATCGCCGTAGCGAAACAGCGCGCGAAGCGATCTTTACGCGTAAAGTCGGCCACACGCAGCGTGGCGGACGCCCGCTGCTCTTCGATCGTTTTTACGCAGCGCAGCTTGGTGCGAAAGCCGTGGAGTTATTGCTCGAAGGCCGCAACAACTCGGTGTCCGCCTTGCAGTACAGCACGCGTAAAGGTTTTCACGTGGAAGGTTACGAGGCGAATCTGTTTCGTGATCGCTGGGGATTGATCCACGCGCGCTACATGCATCCTTCGCTCTACGACGCCAAGCTGATGAAGCCATCGCAACTCGGGATCGAATATCTGCTCCCGATCTTCACCGACGCGATTGGCGAGGATGACATGGAGCACACGCGCCAGACGTCGTTCGCGGCGGGGAACCTGACGCAGCCGTATCACTCGATCAACACGGACATCAACAAGCGCATCCGTTACCTGGAACCGGAAGCGGCGGCGGTTGCAGCAGCGACGTGAATTAAAATCGATGAAAGTGATCAGTGAGACAGTGATCAGTATTCAGTGCGGACGATCCGCGACGCTGCTTACTGATCAC
>DATHEW010000478.1:0-2293 GCA_035318425.1 Candidatus Acidiferrum sp.
GCGCATCGAATCCCTGTGCTTCTCCCGCACGAAGAACGGAAAGCTGATCGTCAGGATCACCGCCATGATTCCGACGACCACCATGATTTCCAGCAGCGTGAAGCCGGGGGAATGTCGAAGGCCGAATATCGAAGGTCGAAAGCGGGAAAGGACGCCAACGCGTTCTGGCGTTCGACCTTCGACCTTCGACTTTCGACACCTCATGTTCATCGTTGAAGCGTGGCTGTGATCGAGAACATCGCGGACAACACGCTGAACAACAGGAATCCGACCATCACGGCCATAATGATGATCATGGCCGGCTCGATCAAATTGGTCATCACGCGCAACGCCAACGTCAGTTCGTTCTCGTAAGTCTCAGCCACGTTCGCCAACGCGCCGGGTACATCGCCCGTATCCTCGCCGATCCGGATCAGGTCGATCATGAGCTGAGGGAAGAGCTTGCTCTGCGCGAGCGGTTGCGCGAGCGATTTACCATCCGTCACGCCTTCACGCGTGTGCGCGATGGCTTCCTTGATGATCACGTTGGGCATGATCTCCTCGGTGATCTTCAGCGCGGTGAGAACTGGAACGCCATTGATGAGCAGCGTGGAAAGCGTGCGCGCGAATTGGCCGAACATGTTGAGCCGGAACACTTTTCCGATCACCGGCGCATTCATCTTCCAGCCATCGATCTTGCGTTTGCCTTCCTTCGTGGATTTAAAGCGACGAAACAAGACCACGACCGTGATGATGATCAGGATCATGAGCCACCAGTAACTCGTGAACGAGTTACTCAGGCCAACGAGCATCCGCGTCGCGAGCGGCAATTCGACTTTCAGCCCTTCGAAGATCTGGAGGAAGCGCGGCAGCATGAACGTCATGAAGAAGATGATGATGCCGATGCCGACGCTCGCTACGACGGCAGGATAGATAAGCGCCGACTTGAACTTCGATTGCACGTCCGCGAAGCGATTGAAGTGATCAGAGAGACGCCGCAACACGTCCACCAACGCGCCCGACTGTTCGCCCGCGCGAACCATGTTCACGTAAAGATCGCTGAAGATGTGCGGCTGCTTGGCCATCGAGTCAGAGAGACTGCGGCCTTCCATGACGTCCTGCTTGAGCGACTTGGTGACCTCCGAAGGAATGCCCTTGGACTCGAGATGCGTCATCGAAGTCAGAGCGACGGTGAGTGGCATGCCGGACTTGAGAAGATTGGCCATTTGCTGAGTGAACGTGGCGACCTCCTGCAGCTTGGGTTTGCGCACCCGGCGCTTGCGTTCAATTGTCGGCAACACCGAGCGGCGTCCACTGCTCGCGGGCGCGACTCCAGCGGCGACAGCCCCGGCGCTCTTGCCGCCATCAACCACGACGGGGAACAGGCCCATGCGCTCGATTTGCAGGAGCGCGGCGGCGCGGTCGGCGCCATCGAGAACGCCCTGAACCACTTCGCCGGTGCGTTTACGAGCCTTATAGGAGAACTGTGGCATATAGCTGTCTTCGATCTGTTAACCCGGAAATGCGGTCAAAGTTGCAGCAGACTTGAGAGACGTCCAGCTTGGAAAGGGAAAGTGATCAGTAATCAGTGAAACAGTAATCAGTCTCCGCGCTCACTTACTGATTACTGACCCACTGAATTACTGATCACCCCCCCCTCACCTCCCTGGCACTTCCGCCACGTCACGCCAGTAATGCACGAGCGCATTGATCCGCTCTTCCATCGCGCCAGGTTCCATGCGCTTCACGACGTAGGAATTGGCCCCGAGCTGGTATGCACGAGCGATGTCGGTGCGGAGTGGCGAGGCGCTGCGCATGACCACGGGAATCTGCTTGTGCTCCGAAGAACGAATCCAGCGTAGGAAATCAAAGCCATCCACGCCCGGCATCTTGATGTCGCAAAAAATTACGTGCGGCAACTCAGGCGAATTCGCCGGCAGCTTCTTCAAAAAGGCCATCGCCGCCGTCGCACTACTTACGAGACGCACCACGGGCGCGCGATCCGTGCGCTTCACCCAGCGTTGAAAAAGGATTTGGTCGTCTTCGTCGTCATCAATCGCCATGACGCGAAACACACGTTCGGGGGTCTGCATGTGGGGTCGTTCTTTCCGAGTTCCGCTGAAGTTCTCCTCAATCGAGGACACGAGGCAAATGTTTTCTCGCGCTCGTCAGTCCCGGAACGCCGGGCGGAAGTGCCGAGTGCAATGGCGCGGCGTGCGCAGTAATCAAAGGCTACGGTTCAAAAACCATTCTCCCGCGCTCGCAGGAACTGGTTGGAACCAGGCGCGGCATTCATTCGGAGTTCGAGAAATGA
>DATHEW010000479.1:0-9992 GCA_035318425.1 Candidatus Acidiferrum sp.
TTTGCCCGGGACACGGCCCGTTAACGACGGTCGCTGAAGAGAAAGACAGTAACCCATTCTTCTGAACAGCGCCGGGCTTAGGCCTTGCGCGAATCATTTCTTGGCGGCGGAAGAGAATTCAAAAAGAGGGCTTGCAATCGCGGTGCTTTCTCATAATTTCACCGCGCTCTTCGGACGGAAGCGAGCGTAGCTCAGCCTGGTAGAGCGTCACCTTGCCAAGGTGAATGTCGAGGGTTCGAATCCCTTCGCTCGCTCCAATTTCAATCCGCTTTCTCACGCGCGCGTTTCCGCGTCCGTTGCACCCCGAAGACGTATTGGGGTCCGACTGCATCCTGAACACCGAACGATCACCCTACGCAAGGATATCGTTCACGACCTCGCCGTGAACGTCCGTGAGTCGCCGCTCGGCGCCATTGTGATAGAAGCTCAGTTGTTCGTGATCGAGTCCGAGCAAGTGCAGGATCGTCGCGTGGAGATCGTAAATCGTGGTGATGTCCTTCACCGCTTTGTGGCCAAATTCATCGGTTGCACCAAAACTGAAACCGCGTTTCACGCCGGCGCCCGTGAGCCACACGGTGAACCCGTGCGGATTGTGATCGCGCCCGCTCGCGCCCTTTTGAAACGTCGGCATGCGGCCGAACTCGGTCACGAATGCAACCAGCGTCTGATCGAGCAGCCCGCGTTGTTTCAAATCCTTGATCAGCGCGGCGCATGGCTGATCGAGAATGGCGCGGTGAATATCGTATTGGGTCTTGAGTGACTTGTGCCCGTCCCAATTGCCGACGCCTTCACCCATCGCGTAAGCGCCGTTGAAGAGTTGCACAAACCGCACGCCCCGCTCGATGAGGCGACGGGCGAGAACACAATTGCGGGCGAAACCCGCCTTCACTTTGTTGGCGTCGTTCACGCCATAAAGATCGAGCGTGGACCTGGTCTCCTTGGTCAGGTCCGCAACTTCAGCGGCGCTCAGTTGCATTTTCGCCGCGAGTTCGTAAGCCGCAATGCGTGCGCTTAAGTCGCTGTCGCCGGGATGCTGCGCCAGATGACGTTCATTCAACACTTTGAGAAAATCGCGCGTGCCCGCTTCGGCGCTCGGGGAAATCTCTTTTGGTGTGGCCAGGTTTGGAATCGGTTTGTCCGCATTGAACGCCGTACCTTGAAACGCCGCAGGCAGAAACGCCGAGCCCCAATGATTCGGACCGACTTGTGGGACGCCGCGCGGATCGGGAATCGCGACGAACGCCGGCAGGTTCTGGTTCTCGCTGCCCAGCGCGTAAGTCGCCCACGATCCCATGCTCGGAAAACCATCGAGGATGAATCCGGTGCTCATCTGGTTTTCAGCCGGTCCGTGCGTGTTCGACTTCGCCGTCATCGAGTGGATGAAACAGAAGTCATCCGCCAACTCGGCGAGGTTCGGGAGCATGTCCGAAATCATTTTTCCAGATTGGCCGCGAGCGCGGAATTCCCACAGCGGCTTCACCAGATTGCCATTCTCGCCCTGAAACGTGATGAGCTTGTCCTGTCCGGGCAGCGGCTGGTCGTGACGCTTGATCAGTTCAGGTTTGTAATCCCACGCATCGATGTGGCTGAGCGCGCCGGAACAAAAAATCACGAGCACATTCTTCGCCTTGGATGCGAAGTGCGGCGTGCGCGGTGCGTAGGGATGCTCGGGTGACCACAGCGGTTGAACAGGTTCCTTGGCGAGCAACCTCTGTTCGGCGAGGAGCGAGAGCAGCGCGATGCTGCTCAAGCCTGTTCCGCCGAAGCGCAGAAAATCGCGGCGATTCAGAAGCCAGCGCCCGGCATTGGAAAGCGTTGTGTTCTTCATGCGTCAGTCCAGATGGGTGAACTCGTTGGCATTGAACAACGCGCGACAAAAGATTTTCACTCCTTGTTCGCGGACCAGCGTGGTGGCCGCGGCGAGTTCATGGCGATCCGGCTCGCGTTGAAATGTTAGTGCGAAAGCACGACGCACTTGTGCCTTCGGATCGCTGCCAGCTTCCTTCACCAGCCGTTCAGCGAAGAAGCCCGACTGCTGAACGATGAAACTACTGTTCAACAAGTTGAACGCTTGCAGCGGCGTGGTGCTTCGACCGCGCTTCGGCGCGATCTGCCCAGCGTCCGGACAATCGAATGCACCGAAAACGCCATCAGGCCGCTGGCGAATAATCGTGCCGTAAATCATTCGCCGAAATGTGTCCGGTGCCCACTCGGTTCGCGGCGTGTAAAGGCGGACGTAATTATCGTTCGGCTCAAAGAAGCTGAAACCAGGTCCGCCCATGTGCAGGTCGAGCTTGCCGCTTACCGCAAGAATCGAGTCACGAATCGGTTCCGCTTCGACACGCCGCGATGGAAATCTCCAGAGCAAACGTGAACTTGCATCCAGCGCGAGCCCGTCCTTTCGCGCCTTGCTCGACCGCCGATACGTCACCGAGTTCAGAATGAGCCGGTGAATGTGTTTAATGCTCCAACCGTGTTCGATAAATTCACTCGCGAGCCAATCGAGTAACTCGGGATGTGTCGGCAGCGCGCCGTTCACTCCAAAGTCGCTGGAGGTGCTCACGAGTCCTTCACCGAAATGATATTGCCAGACGCGATTCACCATCACGCGAGCAGTGAGCGGATTCTGCGGGTCAATCAACCAGCGCGCGAACGCCAGGCGGCGACGCTGATCCTCAGTCAATTGGGCAGGCGCGGATACGAGTGACTCTTTCGTGTCTGCAGAGCCAAACTTCACGGGAATGATGCGCAGGCCCGCCGGCTGAATCATCTCGCGCTTCAGCATCGCATCGCCGCGATGCAATCGGTAGGTCGCCTCCGGCATCGCGGTGAATGCGCCACCGTAGATCATCGGCGACTTGGCCAGCTCTCCGATCCGCGTTTCGAGTTTTGCGCGTTCCTCGATCAACCGGTCGGCAGAAGGATTCTTCGGCGTAGCAGAATCCGCGAGAGCCAACGCTGCTTTCTTACGATCGGCCAAATAGGGGTGCCGGTCCGCAGACGAAGCGATGACAGTCCAGTTGGTTTGGTCAATTGTGACTTCAATTCGATACTCGATAGCGAGTCGATCCGCGAACCGCTGTTCGCGATCACGTCCCCAAATCACCTTGTCAATCGTGCCGGGCTCAGCGAACTCCACTTCTACCCACCCCTTCCCGCGTTCGTTCGAGATCCAACTGCGACTATTGCCGTGCTTGCCGTCATTGAGGTGTTCGAGGCGATGGATTTCGGAGTTCGGATATACGCTCGATGCCTTCGTTGAAGTGCGATTGGCGGCTGAAGCAATATTGCGTTTCGGCTCCTCGGGGCCATAAACCTCCAACTCATCGATGCACGGCTCAGCGTCCGTTGTTTTTGAGACGCTGAATCGCAACCGCTTCGCCAGAACCGATGCAAAACGTTCGACATTCTTGCGCGCATTCACCGCGGCCCGGAGCGCGTTCGTGTCCGGTGCATTCGGATTCGCGAGCGGCTCAAATTGTTCGAGCTCGCTTTCGACCTGTGCTAAACGTTCACGCGCTTGGCCAAGCTCGTTGTCGCGAGCGATTGACTCGGCCGTGCGCAACTTGCGCTCACCGTGCTGCACGCCTTCGAAAACAGCTTTGATCGCGAAGTAATCCGTCTGCGGAATGGGATCGAATTTGTGGTTATGGCAGCGAGCGCAGCCGACGGTGAGCCCGAGGAACGCGCTGCCGGTGGTGCCGACCACATCATGAAGTTCGTCGGCGCGCTGGTTAGCGGTCAGCACCGGATCAGGACTTTTCACCTGATCCCAGGCGCCGCCAACGATGAAACCCGTGGCTTCATCCACGCCGAGCGCGTCACCGGCAAGTTGTTCGAGGATGAATTGGTTGTAAGGCTTGTCTTCATTCAAGGCTCGAATGACGTAGTCGCGATAAGGCCACGCATTCGCGCGCGGCTGATTCATTTCAAATCCGTGACTTTCCGCGAACCGAACGACATCGAACCAATGTCGTGCCCAGCGCTCACCATAGCGCGACGACGCGAGGAGCTTTTCAACCAACCGTTCGTACGCTCGCGGCTCTTGATCCTTCACGAACGCCGTAACCTCTTCGGGCGATGGAGGCAAGCCGATCAAATCAAAATAGAGCCGGCGAAGGAGGATGCGACGATCTGCCTCCAGGCTGAGTGTCAGCTTCTTCTCACCAAGTTTCTGGATGACCAGGTCGTCGATCGGTGTGGAACGCCCGCTTCCGCCGTTCGCGTTTGAAATAGCGGGCCGTCGCACGGCTTTGAATGCCCAATGCGTGTCCTCATTGGCATCGGATGCATCAAAGCCCGCTCCCCGCGGCACACTCGCGAAGCATGCGAGCATGACGGTCAAAACAAATGTTCGCGGCGCAATCACAGGTGATGCATCAAGGATTGTTCCTTTTGTAACTCACAGAATCTCAGCCGCAAACTTCGATTCTCAAATCTCCTTCCATTGACCCTCCCCTTCTTGAACGAGCTTTAATTCTTAACGCACTGCTCGGCTTCTGGTCGGAGCGCAAGATCTAACGCCATCACAAGCATGAGGCCGCACAGCTTTCCGTTTTCGCGTGCGGCGCTTCGCGTTAGCGTCTCGCGCGTGGAAGAACGGATATGGAAACACTCAATCGCGCGCTCCGCTGTGCCGGAACGGGCGCGGCGCGCGTTCGATGAATTGCGCTCCGCTTCACAACAGATTGAAAAGGCGGACGCGGAGACGGCGAGGATCTGGTGTGCGTTGTGGAGCGGGTCGGAATGGGCGGTCGAATTGCTGCGGAAACATCCCGAGTGGTTGGAACATCTTACCGCGGAAGCATTGGCGTATTTGCACCAACTGAAGGGCCTGCAACGCGAGTTGGAAATGTTCCTCACTTCCGATCTGGAATCCGGCAGGCACGCGCAAGCGTTCGCGAAGCTGCGCCAGTTCAAGCAGCGCGAGATGATCCGCATTGCCGCCCGAGACCTCGCGCGACTTGCGAGAACGCCGGAGATCATCGGCGAGATTTCTGCCGTTGCGGATGCCTGTCTCGCCACCGTGCTCAGGATCGTGACGCACCAGGCCACGCTGAGGTTTGGAATGCCTTTCGAACAGGACGCGAGCGGCGAGTGGCAGCAGGCGAAGTTCTGCGTGCTCGGCATGGGCAAGCTCGGAGGGCAGGAACTGAACTACAGTTCGGATGTGGACGTATTGTTCGTTTACTCAGACGAAGGCAGCGTCTTCAAGGAGCCACCGCGCAAAGGCAAAACAACGAAGTCATCGCTCACCAATCATCAATTCTTCACGCGTGTGGCGGAGGCGTTCATCAATGAAGTCGGCAAGCTGACGCCTGACGGAATGCTGTTCCGCATCGATCTGCGGCTGCGGCCCGAAGGCGATGCCGGGCCGCTCGTCCGTTCGCTCGCGAGCTACGAAAATTATTACGCGCAGTGGGGCCAGACGTGGGAGCGCATGATGTTGATCAAGGCCCGCCGCGTGGCCGGCGACGCCACGCTCGCCGGCGAGTTTCTCGAAATGGTGCAGCCCTTTCGCTATCCGCGTTCCGTGAATGAGAAGGCACTCGACGAAGTCGCCGCCATGAAGCTGCGCATCGAGAACGAAGTTCTGAAGAGCGGCGAGATGGACCGCAACGTGAAGCTCGGCCGTGGCGGCATTCGCGAAATCGAATTTATTGCGCAGTCGATGCAATTGCTGCATGCGGGACGAAATCCTTTTCTTCAAGGCGCGCAAACGCTGCCCGTGCTGGAGAAACTGGTGCAATATCAAATCCTCACCGGCCCGGACGCCGCAGGGCTGTCGGCGGCCTACCAGTTTCTGCGGGACGTGGAGCATCGCTTGCAGATGGAGCAGAACCGCCAAACGCATTCGCTTCCCATTTCTCCAGCCGCGCGCGAACGAATTGCGAGCGTGATGGGTTTCAAATCGTTCGCGGCGTTCGAC
The DNA here is from genome assembly GCA_035318425.1 of Candidatus Acidiferrum sp. Taxonomy (GTDB): domain Bacteria; phylum Verrucomicrobiota; class Verrucomicrobiia; order Limisphaerales; family SIBH01; genus JANNGC01. The sequence goes on from DATHEW010000479.1 coordinate 5,930, forward strand.
AAAGTTCGCGCGAAGCATAGCCGTCACGTGCGCACCGTTTACGAGAAGTTGCTTAAGACGAATGGCCGTGTTGAGGCAGAAACGTTGCCCAATGATTTCGATGAATCGGCGGCCAACCGGTGGCAAAACGTCCTTGCTGAACATTCGTTCCGCGACCCGGCACACGCGTTTCGACTGTTGAAGGAATTCGCTCTCGGCCCCGGCTTTGGCCACGTCTCGGGGCGAACGACAGAGCTGGCGCTGCAACTCATCCCGAAAATTCTGGCGTTCTGTCCGGTCAAAAATCCGCGGAAGATCACGAGCAGTTCATCCCATTCCCGGCTCACCGGAGAAATTCTTTCGGACCCGGACCGCGTCGTCGCGCGAATCGATTCGTTCGTCAGCGCGTATGGCGCCCGCGCGACGCTCTACGAGATGTGGACGAGCAATCCGGCGCTCTTCGAGTTGATGCTCTTTCTGTTTGATCGCTCGGAATTTCTCGCCGAGGTCGCCATCCGCACGCCTGACCTTGTGGACGAACTTGTATTGAGCGGGCATCTGCAACGTCGCAAGGAGGCTGAGCAAATCTTCGAGGAGCTTCAACATGGCCGCGGGGATGCGGATCAAAAGCTTTGGCTCCGCCGCTATCATCAAAGCGAGCTGATGCGAATTGGGCTGCGCGACATTCTCGGCCTCGCCGATCACGAGCAGAATTTCGACGAATTGACCGCGCTTGCTGACGCGAGTCTCCGTTACGCGCTCGAAATTGTGCAACGCAAACGCAAGCTCCGCGCTCCGCCGTTCGCGATCATTGGCTGGGGCAAACTTGGTGGACGCGAGATCAACTACGGCTCCGACCTCGATATTACGTTTGTTGCGGCGCCGAAAGTGAAGAACCTCCCTGCCCTGCAACCCCTCGCCGCGGAAGTGATGGATTTGCTTTCGAGCCAGACGGAACTGGGCGTGGCGTTTCAGACCGATACCCGCCTGCGTCCAGACGGTGAGAAAGGCCTACTCGTCAACACGATCACCGCTTACGAGGATTATTACCGTCAGCGCGCGATGTTGTGGGAAATTCAGTCACTCACGCGCACTCGAATTGTCGCCGGCGACAAAAAGGTCGGCGAGGCGTTCCATGAAATATCGGCGCAACTCACCGATTTCGGCACGAAGCCAAAGATCAATGCCTTCACGCCGGATTGGAAAAAACAGATCGCCCACATGCGCGAACGCATCGAGAAAGAGCGTACGCCAGCGGGCAAAGATGCGCTTGCGATCAAGACTGGGCGCGGGGGACTCATTGACGCCGAGTTCCTCGCGCAGGTGTTCTCGCTCGAATATGGCTGGAGTGAGCCGAACACCTTGCGCGCGCTGCAACGCGCCGCGAGCGAGGGCATCCTGACCAAAGCAGACGCCGAAAAGTTGGTCGAGAATTACCGCAAGCTTCGCCGCATCGAAGCGATCCTGCGCCGATGGAGCTTCGCGGGAGAAACCGTTTTGCCCGATGACCCCGCCCCGCTCTACCGCGTTGCCGTGCGTTGCGGATGGAAAGATTCAGACGAATTCATGAAAGCCTTGGCGATGTATCGCGTCGCGATTCGCGACGTGTATGGACGCGTGATGCGCTGATCACTTGCGTGGCTTGCGCACGGGTTCCCTGAAAATTTTCTTCGCATCGATCTTCAAACCGGGAAGCAGCGCCGATTTGAAAACGCTCTTCGCAGAATGAGTCGCGATCGGCGTCTCAGCATCAGCAGCCAGGTCGAACACCTGGATCGTTTTCGCGTCAGGGTCGATGAGCCAGAGTTCCTGCACGCCGGTACGGGAGTAAATTTTCTTCTTCGAACCCTTGTCGTATTTCGCTGTCGAAGGAGAAAGAATTTCCACGACCAACTCTGGCCCGCCTTCAATTCCCTGCTCGCCGATCAGTGAAAGGCGTTCGTTCGAAACGAACAACACATCGGGTTGGAAGATGTTGATGTCGCTCAGAAAGACATCGAGTGGCGCGATCATCACTTCGCCGATCGGATGATCGTCGAGAAAGTTGCCGATTATGCGAGCGATGTTTAGGGCAACGGATTGATGAAAAAATTTCGGTGACGGCGACGTGATGAGATCCCCTTCGATGACCTGGAAGTACGGCGGACCGAGCGGCATTCCTTCGTAGTCCGCGCGCGTGATCAATGGCACCTTCGCCTGCAACATGGTCGCAGGCTACGCGCGCGCCAAAACAGTGTCAACGAACGCAGGAAATGGCGTGCGTCCGGGCGGCTCTCCATTACTTTTTCAGCGCATGATGTCGCGGGCCAAATCAGAAACACTCTTCGCCGAAGCATTGAATTACATTCCTGGCGGCGTGAATTCGCCGGTGCGCGCCTTTCGTGGCGTGGGCGGCAAACCATTCTTTGTCGATCACGCCAGCGGTGCGCGCGTGCGCGATGTCGATGGCAACGAATACATCGATTACGTGCTGACGTGGGGGCCAGCGATCCTCGGGCATGGGCATCGCAGAATCATCGATGCGGTCAAAGCCGCGGCTGAACACGGAACCAGTTTTGGAATTCCCAATCCACACGAAGTCACAATGGCAAAGTTGATTCGCGAGGCGGCACCAAGTGTTGAGAAAGTCCGCATGTGCAACTCGGGCACGGAAGCGACGATGTCTGCCATCCGGCTCGCGCGTGGTTTCACCAAGCGCGACAAGATCATCAAGTTCGACGGTTGCTATCACGGGCATGTGGACTCGTTGCTCGTGAAGGCCGGTTCCGGCGCGTTGACTTTCGGGCAGCCGGACAGCCTCGGCGTGCCGGCGAGTTTCACGCAACACACCATCGTCGCGCCGTTCAACGACGAGCAAGCTGTGCGCGCGATCCTCAGCGCGAACCCGGGCCAGATCGCGGGAATCATTGTCGAACCCGTGCCGGGAAATGCGGGTTTATATCTCCCAAAACCGGGTTATCTGGAATTCCTCAGCAAGATCACCATCGAGCATGGCGCGTTACTGATTTTCGATGAAGTGATGACCGGCTTCCGGCTCGCGCGCGGCGGAGCGCAAGAGCGTTTCGGCATCAAGCCTGACCTGAGCTGCTTCGGTAAAGTGATCGGCGCCGGCCTGCCCGTCGGTGCGTTCGGAGGTCGCGCGGAAATCATGGATCATCTCGCGCCGTTGGGTGGTGTTTACCAGGCAGGAACTCTCAGTGGTAATCCGCTGGCAATGGCTGCGGGAATTGCGGCGCTCGAAGAACTGAAAGCCGCGGATGCTTACACGAAACTGGAGTCACTTGGCGCGCAACTTGAAGCGGGGATGCGCGACGCCGCGAATCTCGCGAACGTGCCGGTCCAGTTCAATCGCTGTGGCTCCATGTTCTGCGGCTACTTCACCGACAAGCCCGTTCACAATGTGGCGGATGCCATGCACAGCAGCCGCGAACGGTTCGCGAAATATTTTCACGGCATGTTGGACGCCGGAGTTTACTTCGCTCCGTCGCAGTTCGAGTCGGGATTTATTTCCACCGCCCACACTGCTGAAGACATCGATCAGACCGTGCGCGCTGCTGCGGCGGTAATGAAAACGCTCTGAGGCGCTCCAAAAGAAAAGGACGCGTTCATCACGCGTCCCCTCTTCGATCGCTTGATCCTGTTTAGAATTTATACGCGAGAGCTGTGATCAGCTTCACGTCATTCTGTTTACGGCCAGCGGCGGGCTCGTTGTCGTAGTTGTCCTGAAGCACTCCACGCAGGCTGAGCTTCTCAGTCAATGATGCCTCAGCGCCGAGCTCAAAAATGATCAGGTAATTGTGCCATCGATCGATCTGCGGGATGTAGTCAAATGCTTGCCAGACTCGTGCCTTGGGACTGAATTTGTGTTCGAACCGTTCACCCAATCGCAAAGCCACGTATTGATCGTCCACACCACCCTGACGCTCTGCAATTCCCGCCGGACCCGCTTCGAACTTCAAGGTCGTATTCGGCTGCTTGATTGCGTAGTAGCCGATGAGCGGACTTAGAGTGAGGCGATAGCTCAAATCCGAAATGGCATCGTGGAGAAAATCCAACCGCACACCGGCGTACCACCGTTCGTTGA
>DATHEW010000480.1:0-3389 GCA_035318425.1 Candidatus Acidiferrum sp.
GAGTCATCGCGAATGAAACTGTTGCCCCACGTCTGCCCGCGCGGCGGGCTGCCGCGCATCTCGGACCAGTAGGTGTAGAAATCCCAACGCCAGCTTTTGCCGAACGGCTCGATGCCGGACCAAAAGGATTTCGCGCCATCAGTGGGAAATCCTGCTTTGACGGCCGGCCACGGTGTCGCCGGATTGTTCCCGCCGAGACACGGACCGAAGTGATGAATCTCGCCGCATTCCGGGTCGAACTTCACGTAGTAGCGCGCGAACACGCGATCATAGCCCCAGCCGCCACTCACGTTCTTCAAGCGCCGATACAGATGCACGCCCGAACCGCGCGTGCGCTCCATGATCAATGATTGCTTTCCAGCTCCACTGGTCGGCACGTCACTGGAGAAAGTCATGCCCGGCTTGTCCGTCACGGTTTCCCAGCGCTTCCACAAATCATCGAGCGTTGGTTCTTCGAAGTTCTCTGCGAACACCACGGCAGGATCGCGCTCGATACCTGCGTCACCGGGGTAACGAGATGCGATGCCTTCGGTCGGAAGGGTTGCTGCCGTGACGAGCAGCAACGCGCAACAATTCAGCACAACAACTCCGATGATGAAACGCGTGGACATGCTAGATCGACGCACGCGGTGGGCGGGTGTTCGACCAAAATGTGTCCCCGGCGTCTCGCCGGGTCCGCGCTCAACCACGACGAGGTGTCACTTGTTTTCCAACGCTCCTCCCGGCGAGACGCCGGGGGCACTCTTACTGACCGCGCACGCGGAAGAACATGGCGTTGCTGTCGAGCGTCACGGTCGCGGCGTTGGTGCTGAAGGTCCCGAGCGGAATCCAGTTGGATGATGGCAGCACCGTCGCACTCTCGATCAGATACGGTGGCACGCCGCCGGTCCAACGCAGCGCGGCATTCGTTCCGTTCCGCTCGATCAACGCGCGAATGCTCTCGCCGACTGTGAACACCACCGCGTCGTAAGCCGGCGTGTGAACTCCGTCGTCAGCTCTCAGCATCAACGTGTAAACTCCGTTCGAGTTGAACGTGACACTGGCATTCGTCGCATTCGTGTTGCTGAACACCGCGGCGCTCGGTCCGGAGTAAACGCGCCAGTTCACTATCAACGGCGGTGTTCCGTTGTAATGGACTTCACCCTGGAGCGTCACTGCTTCGCCACGCCCGACGTTGCGATCCGCGCCGGCATCAACAAGCGGCGCGCCGGGCGAACGCGGACCTTCGTTCGCAGCGGTCGTCTGAATGATCTCAAAGTCTTTTACAGCGAGCGTGAGCAAATTGTTGAATTGCCCTGACGCCCATCGTTGATCCGGCACCACGGAGAACGAGAGAAAATTTCCATTGTCCGCTACGATTCCGCCGTACTTTTGCAGCGCGCGCACGATCGCCTTCTCGGGTGTGCTCCAACTCGCCGGCGGAACGAAATTCGCGCGCAGCCGGAGACGCTGTCCCATCGCAGGCACATTGGGATTCGTAGTGGACGGAGACGATGCGTGATGCGTCGCGGGATAAATGTATTCGCGTCGCGTGTGCTTCACGATGAGCCGCACGGCGTGTTCTACCGCGCCGCGCTGGCACTCATCGTAGCGAACCAAACCACCCAACATCGCCAGGCCCGCGGCATCCCCGGAGGTCCATCCGAGCGGGCGCAACGAGTTGCTGTTGATGTTGAACTTCGCGCCATTCGCCGCGGTCCAGTTGCTCGCGCTCGCCGTCACGACGAGTTTCGTCAACCACGTCTCCCAGATGTATCCCGTCCCCGGCTGAATGATGATCGAATGCCGGTCGCCGCCCGTGTTGTTGATGTCGCGCTGCCAGTTGTAGAGCGACAAGTTGCCGGTTTGTGAAGGCCAGCCTTCCACCGGCATGTTCGTGGGAATCGGATACGGACTCGGATCAGACTCGTCGCCGTAGAGATTGAAGGTGATCGGCCGGGGCGGCTGATCATCAGGAACCAGCACGAAATTCATCTCCTGAAATGCGTGGAGGTTCGTGCGGTTCGCGCCGCCAGCAAAGAGCTCGGAATTGATCATCGCGACCATCGGCGCGGAATTGCTCAACGCGAGACGACGCGAGATGTCTTCGTTCCAGGCATTGTTGCGCGGGAAGATCTGAAGAGCTGAAACGACGACATCGGATTCCGGCGTGTTGAACACTATCGCATTCGTAACCACGGGCACGGGGCCGAGCAACCGCCCCTCGTGATTGATGCGCTCCGCCGCACGCACGGTGAATACAGCTAGAACAAACAAGAAGATCGCGCACGTCCGAAACATCTGGAGATACCATCGGCTCGTTATATCTGCATCTCAAATAGCGCGCGCATGATCACGGTAAACGCTCATTGCGCCCTGCCCGTCGTGAAGGTTCAGAGTTGTTCGGGGATGCGCGAGACGCTGATTGCTGACGCCGTCGCGAATGGATACGCTATTCACATGCGCCTGCTCGTTCCGTTCACCGCCCTTGGCACCATCGCGTCCTTTCTTGCACGCGCCGCTATGGGAATCCTCGTGACAACCGTCTTGTTTGCCCAAGCCACCTGCTTTGGCGCGGATTTCACGATTAGCTCGGCGACAAGAGAAGGCAAACTGACGTGGTCCAACGCTTTCCCTGCGGGCGTTGCAACAGTGGAAACAGCGGACGCTGTAATCGGACCATGGACGCCTCACCAGAATTTTTACACCAGCAATTCCACCGGCGGAGTCACGCTCGCTCTCTCCACGAACAACCTCTTCGTGAAGTTGCTGGCGATGGACATCTCGACCAACACGCCGGGGCACTTCACCAACCTCGTCGAGTCGTATGGCATTCTGGAAACGGTCGCGGGTATCGGAACAAACCAGGGCGATTTCAGTCAATGGCGACCAAACTTCGAAGGCGCTTGGGCGACGAATGTTCAACTGTCGCGACCTCACATCGCGTTTGGCGACCCGTGGGGCAACGTACTGATCGTGGACCAGCGAAGTTCTTCCGTGCTGAAGGTCACGCCCGAAGGCCGGCTCTTCACCTACGCGGGCACTCACACGGCGGGAAATAACGGCGACACCGGTTGGGCCACGAATCTGCACCTGAACAATCCAAACAGCGGGTGGATGGGCGCTGACGGCACGTTCTATATTCTCGACACCTTAAACGGCAAGGGGCGCAAGGTGGACACCAATGGCTGGATGACGACGCTCTTCACAACCGCGCCGATGGGCGATGGACGCGCGTTCTGGGTGAAGAGTGACGAGTCAGTCGCGTACTTCGGCTCAGGTCCGACCGAAGTCACGAACCTGAACCGATGGACTTCCAACGGCGTTATCACAATGGTCCGCACCGGCTTTGGCGATATGGGCAACATCATCGGCGACGAGCGCACCGGCGATCTCTACATCAGTGATCG
>DATHEW010000481.1:0-2915 GCA_035318425.1 Candidatus Acidiferrum sp.
AACGAATCGCGGCAACAATTGCGGGCACGAACTCGTCGCCGTTCACCAGAGGAACAACACGATTGCCTTCAAGGAATGGTGTTCGCAACGCGCCGGAGAGCGAGTCGCGGAAGGATTGATTCGTGACGCTTCCGGTGACCGCGATGTGATGTTTCAACTGAAGGTTCGGCGCGCGACAGCCTGCGATGAGGCTGGTCAACAAACATCCGAGCGCGATGAATACTATCCTCCGCATTCCAGAAAGCTCCCGCTCAACCATGATGTGCGGAGAGGCTGTGTGCAAACCGCTCTGGCGCGAACTCACGGCCTGGAGTGGTTGCTGAAAGTAACTTCTGATTCCTTTGCGTTGCTTGAGAGGGCCGTGGTGAGGGGGGAACAGCGCTCCAAACTCGCGAAACAGAAATTACTTTTGGCAAATGTTATAGATCAATTCGTCGCGTTCCAATCGAGCACCTTCAACTGCACCGACGTGTTGCCGTTGTAACGATTAATCTGTGGCGCGAAGGCGAGATCGAATTTCCCCACCGGCAACGCTCCATCGCCAACGCCCCACAGCACCGCTTCGCAGGTGCGGTCGCCGTCGGTGATCCACATCTTGGCGTGCTGTTTGTCGCCGCCCATGCGCTGCAGCGCACGACCGTGGCCGACGTTGCGCGCCACCAGTTGCACGCCGGGATTGCCCATGCCGGTCTGTTGAAGACGATTCAATTCCTCGATCCGAGTCACCGTCATGTCGCAGATCGAAACTTCGCCATCGATGCGCAGCAACGGCTGAAGTTGCTCGGGCTTGAGGCAACGCCGCGCGATGTCGTTGATGCGTTCACGGAAGGCATCGAGTTTGTCGGCACGAATGCTCAAGCCCGCCGCCATCGCATGACCGCCGTGTTTCACGAGCAAGTCAGTGCATTGACGCAACGCGGCGGCGAGATCGAAGCCATCAATGCTGCGGCCGGAACCGCGCCATTCTTCACCTTCCCCACCGATGATGATCGTAGGGCGATAAAATTCATGGAGGACGCGCGACGCGACGATGCCAACGACGCCGATGTGCCAGAGCAACTGGCCTTCGACCAAAACGAAATCACGCGCGGCGTCGAAGCGCGCGCGGATGGCGCCGATCGCCTGTTCGGAAATACCACGCTCGATGCTTTGGCGTTCGCGATTCACCGAGTCGAGCCGTTGTGCGAGCGGCATGGCATCCGCGACATCGCGCGCGAGCAGGAGATGCAACGCGTCTTCAGCGGTCTCAAGCCGGCCGGCGGCGTTCAGGCGAGGCGCCAATTGAAAACCAACCTCGTAGCCGCCGATTTGATTTTTGATGGCGGCGACTTCCTTGAGCGCGAGAAGTCCGGGACGCTGCGTCACGTTCAAGCGTTGGAGTCCGGCGCTGACGAGGATGCGGTTCTCGCCGGTCAACGGCACAAGGTCGGCGATCGTTCCAAGTGCGACGAGATCGAGGAGCGGACGAAGATCGAAGCTTTGCGCGCCAGGCGTGCCAATGGCCCGTGCGTGTTTGAGCAGCGCGTGGCACAGCTTGAAAGCGAGGCCGGCGGAACAGAGTTCGGTGAAGTTGGGCACTCGCGGAAATGCTCCCTTCAACTGTGGATTCACCAAAGCAATGGCGTCCGGCGGCGGTTCCGAAATCTGGTGATGGTCGAGCACAATCACATCGACGCCGCGTTCGCGCAGCCACGCGATTTGTGCGCACGCCGTGGAGCCGCAATCCACGGCCAGGAAAAGCGTAACGGGAAACTTTTCGAGGCAATTTTCCACGCCGGATTGGCTCAAGCCGTAGCCCTCTTCCATGCGATGCGGCAGGTAGTAATTCACCTTCCAACCGAGCGCGGTCATGAACTCGTGAAGCATCGCGGTGGAAGTCACGCCATCGACATCGTAGTCGCCGAAGATCACCAGTGCCTCGCCGCGCGCGTGCGCGTGGAAAAGTCGCTCGACGGCTTCGCGCATGTTCGGCAGTAGAAACGGATCGGCGAGATTGGCGAGGCGTGGATCGAGGAAGCGGGAGATGGGTTCGGGTTCGCTGAAGCCGCGATTGAGCAGACATTGCGCGAGCAGCGGCGAGATCTGGAGTTGCTTCGCAAGGAACTCGGCGAGAGCAGGCTGTGGCGGAGCGATGGACCAACGATACTTCATCGATGAAACCACTCGATGATGCGGTGAAAGTATTTCGTGTAAAGCATCACGATGGCGCCCGCTTGAAGAAACGTCATTGCGGTCAGGTAAATTACGGTGCCGAGGCTGATCGCGTAGGCGACCCAGATCAGCCAACCGTCCTCCTCCATAAGACTCATGGAGAGGAAAATCACGGCGTAACCCGGGAGCATGTTCGAAAGTGGGATCGTGGGTGGAATCGGCAGCGCCAGCATGGCCGCCATCGTGCCGATGACGCTCGCGTTCACCACGCGAAAGTAAGGGCGTGCGAGCCAGGCCGTGCGGCGCGGACGCGCGAACTTTTCGATGAAGCGCAATACCTTCTCGCTGATGCGAAGAATCTTTGCAATGCGGTCGCGCTGAATTGGCCTTGCGCCGGCGCGCTTCGGCAAGTGCGCGGGAACGCCACACGCGAGACGCCAGGCGATCAACAGCATCACGCATCCGATCACGTTGCTGATTCCAGGAAGCGACACCGGCGTGATGAACGGGATCGACAGCACGATCAGCACGCTATACGGCCCACGCGGCCCGATGCGGTCGAGCACCTGGTTCAACGTCACGGGACCGTCGGGCAACTCATTGGCGATGCGGAGGAATGTTCGCGAGAGCGGTTCGTGCGTGGATGGTGCCGGCGTCTTTCCCCCACCTGAATCCGCCTGAGCCGGACGCAGCGCTGGCGAGGGATCATTCATTGGGACGATTTGCGAGGACGGAGGATGAGCGAAATGAGAATCGAAAGCAGG
>DATHEW010000482.1:0-2137 GCA_035318425.1 Candidatus Acidiferrum sp.
GATTCACTGGAACCAATCGCATTGAAAGAGTCAGGCGCTGGCGCGGTGGAAGAAATCTTCGCGGACATCAGTACCGACAAGCTGACGGCCGCGAAAAAGATTCTCAGTTACTTGAAGAAGAATCCCGACCCGAAGCCGCTCGCGGACGCGGCGCGGCGGCTGATTTTTCTGAAGGGGCGCGACTCACACGATTACAAGTTCAGCTCCGCCGTGCTCGAAGACTGCGCGTTCATGCGACCGGAATGGCGTAACCGTTACCTTGCAGCGAGTGTCTTCAACCTGAAAGGCTCCGGGGACAAGGACAACGGTTTGGTTCAGCGAACGCGGGCCGCATTCAACGCATAATCATGGACACGGGAAAACTCATCATCGCCATCAGCGCGCTCGGCGCTGCGCATCTCTTCGCCGCGTCGGCTGACGAAAACTGGGGCCAGTGGCGCGGGCCATCTCAAAACGGCGTCGCGCCGAAAGCCGATCCTCCGACGGAATGGAGCGAGAGCAAGAACGTGAAATGGAAGTTCAAGCTCGCGGGCGAAGGGTCGGCGTCGCCGATCGTGTGGGACAATTATGTGTTTGTTCAAAGCGCCGTTCCCGCCGCCAAGAAGCCGGATGCGAAGCTGAACATCGCCCCGCAGTTCGCAGGGCAACAGCAACCGCCGCCGAATGATTCGCGTGTGCGCCCGCGTGAGCCGGGCGCTCCAGATGGCGCTCCGCGCCGTCGCGGGCCTGGCGGACCGGCCGGTGGCTTCGGCGGAGGTGCCGCGCCGAAGGATCCATTTCAGTTCACACTCATCGCGATCGATCGCACGTCTGGAAAACCCGCGTGGCAAAAAGTTCTTCGCGAAGAGGTGCCACACGAGGGACATCACCAGAGCGATGGTACGTTCGCCTCTGCATCACCGATCGCCGACGCCGACGGTGTTTACGCCTATTTCGGATCGCGCGGACTCTACGCGCTCGATCACAAGGGCAACGTGAAGTGGCAGAAGGACCTTGGCAAAGCGCGCATGAAAAACGCGTTTGGCGAAGGGAGTTCGCCTGCGCTCCACGGCAATACTCTTGTCGTGAATTGGGACCATGAAGGTGATGACTTCATCGTCGCGTTCGACAAGCGGGACGGCAAAGAATTGTGGCGGCAACCGAGAAGTGAATCCACGTCATGGTCCACTCCGCTCATCGTGAATGCGAGTGGCACGGCGCAAGTCGTCGTGAACGCGAGCGACAAGGTCCGCAGCTACGATCTCACGAGTGGGAAAGAGTTGTGGTCTGTGGGTCCGCTCACACCCAACGCGATCCCGAGCGCGGTCGCTGGAAATGGATTGATCTATTGCATGAGTGGTTTTCGCGGCGCTGCGCTGTTTGCGATCAAGCCTGGAAAAATCGGCGACATCGCCAACACCGATGCAATCGCGTGGACTTACAACAAAGACACGCCGTATGTGCCGTCGCCATTGCTCTACGAGGACCGGCTCTATTTCTTCAAAGGCAACGAAGCCACGCTGACGATTCTCGATGCGAAAGCGGGAACGGCGCTTGTGGAAGCTCAGCGGCTTGAGGGCGCCCGCGGTGTTTACGCGTCACCGATCGGCGCGGCGGGACGCGTTTATATCGTTGGGCGGGACGGCGGCGCGCTCGTTTTGAAGAAGGGCGACAAGGCTGAAGTACTCGCGACGAACAAGCTCGACGACCGATTTGATGCATCGCCCGCTGCGGTCGGCAAAGAACTTTACCTGCGCGGTCGGCAGTATCTTTATTGTATCGCTCCGACGGAACGCGCGGAGTTGAAGTAACAACAGCAATGCAGGGGAGGGGATATGAAATCATTCATCATTACGGGACTGCTCATCGCCGCGTTCGCGGCCAACGCCCAGGATTGGGCAAAAGCGAAACTCGACAAATCATCGCGCCACCAGGAGTGGGTGAAGGTCGGGAACGGCAAACGCAAAGTGGATTCGTTCGTTGTGTTTCCGGAAGTGAAGGACAAGGCGACGGCGGTAATCGTCATTCACGAAATTTTCGGACTCAGCGATTGGGCGCGCGCTGCGGCGGATGAGTTTGCCGAGGCGGGTTACATCGCCATCGCTCCGGATTTGCTCTCTGGCATGGCACCGAATGGCGGCGGCACGAAGGAACTTGG
>DATHEW010000483.1:0-4577 GCA_035318425.1 Candidatus Acidiferrum sp.
GCACGCGGCATCGCCAATACCAGGTGCGGGATCTCCTCACACAACTCGAGTTGGAAAAAGATCACTTGGAGGAACGCGTCAAGGACCGCACCCGCGAGTTGAACCGCAGCGTGCGCTTCCTCGAACAATTCACCTACAGCATGGCGCACGATCTCCGAGCGCCGTTACGCGCGATCCGCAGTTACACCGGCCTCCTGAGCGAGGATTACGCCCAGTTGCTCGATGAACAGGGCCGCCGCATGATCGGGAAAGTGGAGTCCGCCGCGGGCCGGCTCGATAGCTTGATCAACGACCTGCTCTCCCTCGCACGGCTTTCCAATCTTGAGGTACCACTGCTGCCCATCTCGGTGGATTCTGTCGTCGATGGCGTGGTTTACGCGCTCGATGAGGAGATTCGGCGCACGGATGCGGTCGTTGAAAAGCAGCGCTGCAATCTGAAGGCATTCGGGAACCCTGTGATTCTCAAGCAGGTGCTCGAAAACTTCCTCGCCAACGCCATCAAATATTCCGAGCCGCGCGGGCGGCCCGAGGTACGCATCTGGGCGGAAATGCACGAGGGCCGCGTGCGTGTGTGTGTCAGCGACCGCGGCATCGGGATCGCGCCGGAGTTTCTTCAGAAAATTTTCCAGCCCTTCCAGCGATTGCACGGCCATGAAATTCCCGGCTCCGGAATCGGGCTCGCCATCGCGGCCCAAGGAGCTGAGCGGATGGGCGGCAGCATCGGAGTGTCCTCTCAACTCGGCGAAGGCAGCACCTTTTGGATCGACCTGAACAGCAGCGTCAATCTGCCGGCACACGTGGAAGCCGCATCGGTCGCGTGATTTGGCCAAGACCGCATCGTGAAAAGTGACCCGCCGTGAACAACGCGTTCGCAATTTCATCTTTGAAGCAGTTTTCTCCGTCGTTACTCTTGGCTCGTGCCACGAAAAGATTCGGGACGCCCTTCTGAGCATCACGGCTTCAACGACGTTATCGGCGTTGTGCTGTTGGGTTTTGCGTTGTTGCTCTTTGTTGCCATGTGCTCGTTCGACCCGGCTGACGTGTCGGCGAACACCACGGACACCAATCACTCGACCCGTAACTGGATCGGGCCGATCGGTGCGTGGACGGCTCAATTGCTCTTTCAGGGCTTCGGCGTCGGCGCATTCGTGCTGCCCATCGTCATGGTCGTTGGCGGGCTCGGGTGCTTCTTCGAGAACCTCGCTTACTTGAAACGGCGCTGGATCTGGTCCGCCATTCTCGTGCTCTGCTGCATCGGGTTGCTCGATCTTTACACCAACCCGGCAGTGATGGACCAACTCGCGAAGAATCCGAAAGCCCAGGCCGGCTTTCTGGAACGGGTTGCGCGGAATCTCAATGCCACCAGCGCCGGAGGTATTGCCGGCCATGCGTTGAATGCTGTTTTCCGCAACTTCGGCACTGCGGGCGCGACGATTGTTTACGTCGTGATCGACCTGGTGAGCATGCTCTTCCTCACGAATTTCAATCTCGGCATCTGGATTCGCGGTCTGGTGAGTCGAGAGCCGCGCGAAGATCTTTCCGGCGACGAGACGCTCACGCCGGAAGAACGTGACCTCACAAAACGCGCCCGCGAACTCGAGCGCGAAAAGCGCAAGCTCGAACAGCAATTCGAGAAAACCGCGCGCGCCAAAGGCGAGAAGCCGGCCAAGCTCGATGAAATGGAAGCGGCCAAGAAAGGTTTGGGTGCTGACATGCAGCCCGTTCCCGAGCCGACCATCCGTGATCTCAGCGTGCCGTCGCGTGTGAAGTCGAAGAAGGACAAGCCCGACAAGATGGAACCGCCGCGCGAAGTGGAACCGGCTGACGAAGGCGAAGTCATTCCAGCCCGCGAAGTCGCGGCCGCGCTTACCGGCGATGTTCTTGGCAAAAAGTCTGGCGACAAGAAAGACGCCGCTGGATTACCGGAGCCAGTCGTCACCATCACTGGCTCAGCAAGGCCAGCCGGGATTCCAGAAACCCCAGTTGCGAATGGCGAAGCGGCTGCCATTGCGCCGCTCGCTCCTCTTGCGCCCGCAAGGAAAGTCGCGCCGAGGAAAAAACCACTCTCCGTGGCCGCCGCGCCTGGCATCAGCGATTACAAGCTGCCGTCGCTGGACTTATTGAACATGCCGGACCCAGCCGTGCTTCCGACGGAATCGAAGGAAGATTTGCTGAAGCGCGCGCAGTTAATGAAAGAGACGCTTGCGGAATTCGACATCCCGGTGGAACTCGGTGACATCACCAAAGGTCCGACGATCACGCGCTACGAATTGCATCCTGCGCCCGGCGTGAAGCTCGAGAAGATCACGGCGCTCTCCAACAACATCGCCGCCGCATTGAAGGCGGAGCGCATTCACATCCTCGCGCCCGTTCCCGGAAAATCGTCCGTCGGCATCGAAGTGCCGAACCTCATCAAGACGAAGGTCATCATGCGCGACCTGCTGGAGTCCGAGGAATGGCGGACCACCAAGGCACGCATCCCACTCGCGCTCGGCAAGGATGTTTACGGCCATCCGATCATCGCGGATCTCGGCGAGATGCCGCACATGCTCATCGCCGGCAGCACTGGCTCGGGTAAATCGGTTTGCATCAACTCGATCGTGGCATCGCTGCTCTACAAATTTTCCCCCGACCAGCTTCGCTTCGTGATGATTGATCCAAAGGTCGTCGAACTGCAGCAATACAACGCGTTGCCGCATCTCGTTGTGCCGGTCGTGACTGATCCGAAGAAGGTGATCCTCGCCTTGCGCTGGGTCGTAAACGAGATGGAGAAGCGTTACCAGATTTTCGCCAAGGTCGGCGTGCGCAACGTCAGCTCGTTCAACTCGCGTCCCAAGGACAAACCGATTCCAAAGGCGGAGCCGGAACTGCCATTGATGGCGAAGAAGGAAAAGATCGAAGCCAGCTCCGAAGGCTTCGCCGTGGAACTGGACGAACAAATCGTGGTGCCACGCGACGATGATATCGTCATTCCTGAAAAGCTTTCCTACATCGTCGTGATCATCGACGAGCTCGCGGACCTGATGCTCGTGGCTCCCGCTGATGTGGAAATGGCGATCGCACGCATCACGCAGATGGCTCGCGCTGCCGGCATTCATTGCATCGTGGCGACGCAACGCCCGTCCGTGGACGTGATCACTGGCGTGATCAAGGCGAACATTCCCGCGCGCATCGCGTTTCAGGTTGCGAGCCGCGTGGACTCACGCACGATTCTGGATGCGATGGGCGCGGACAAATTGCTGGGCAAAGGCGACATGCTGTTCCTTCCGCCCGGCAGCGCGAAGTTGAACCGAGCCCAGGGCGCGCTCATCACCGATCACGAATTGCAGAACATCGTCGATTTCATCGCCAAGCAGGGAAAGCCCAGCTACGAAATGGAAATTCATCAACAGCTCGCGAAACCGGTGAGCAACTACAATGTCGAGGAAGGCGCGAGCGACGAAGACGAAGACTTGATTCAGCAATGCATCGAAGTGATTCGCACGGAGCAGAAGGCCAGCGTGTCATTGATGCAACGCCGGCTGCGTCTCGGCTACACGCGCGCCGCACGCATCATGGATGAACTCGAACAGCGCGGCATCGTCGGTCCGAGTAAAGGCGCTGAGCCGCGTGACATCCTGATTGATCTGGATGGCGGCAATGCCGAAGGCGCGGCCACCGGTCACGCGGTGTAGCGAGGGCGTTCGTTCAAGTGCGGAATGCGAGGCTGGGGAATCCGGCCGTCGGGCGAGTTGCTCCGGCCGGCACATCGACCGGAATCGCGATGACCGGTCGGCCGTCACCACGATCGATCAGGATGCTTACTTCTCCCAACCCCAGGTCACCGCAAATTCGAAACGCCTCGATGGACGTCGCGAACGTGCGCGCATCAGCCCGTTGCTCTACCCAGGTGTCCACTCCACGCAGAAATTTTCGCGTGGTCCTGTGCTGAATGGAAATGTTCACGCGCGCAGTATGCCTGATCGCCGCGCAGCGCCTATTCAGGACAACTTCGGCAAATGTCCGCCGCAAAACTGCGGTGGACGGCTCACGTATTTTCTCCGCACAGGACGCGTTAGCCCGGGGAGATGCCGCGATCTTGCGCGGTTTGAACGTGTCTCCATCCATGAGCACGCACACGCGTTTCTGTTGATCGCACGCGAAATGGCCCGTCGTGCCGCCGGAATGGACTGATGTGTCACCGTCATCGGCGCGCGTGTCATGAAAACGAAGCTGCGCGCAGCGACACGCACCGTCAGACCGTAGCAATCCCTCGACAGCACAGAAGATTTCCGAACGCGCGGTGCAATTCTGTCCCTTGCTCTTCAAACTGCCGGCTGAGGAAATGTTTCAGGCAAGTTTTACGGAACGATGAATTTGTTGCGGATCGCGTAGCGCACCAGGCCGGTCACCGACGTGACCTTCAGCTTGCGCATCAGATTGGTGCGATGATTTTCGGCGGTCTTGACACTGATCTTCAGGGCTTGCGCGACCTCTTTCGTGCTGCTGCCCTCGGCGATGAGTTGCACGATCTGCCGTTCGCGTGGTGTTAACAGCACCCGTTCCTTGGTGTGATTCTTGTTGGAGCCTCGCCGCAG
>DATHEW010000484.1:0-3724 GCA_035318425.1 Candidatus Acidiferrum sp.
TTTGAACTCGATGTCGCCGGGCGTGCCCTTGTCCCGCTTGAAAATATAACCGCCCGTGATCGGATCGCCCGGACTTCCAGACTGGGGTTTGTTGATGTCCACGCGTTCCGGGTCGATGCGGATTTTTTCCAGCAACACGTAAACGCCGAGGTAATCCGTGAACGCCAGTTTGCCCGCGGTGCTGCGCACGAACACTTCCACGAACTTGCGGCGCACCGAGTAGTGGCCCATCGCCTCGTGCAGCTCGTAAGTGAGAAAATCGTTCATCAGCGTCTTGTCGGTGTAAGGCGCGTAAAGTCGCCAGTCGCTGCCGCGCGGCAGGCCGAGCAGTTCCACTTTCTGGTCGTCGTCCTCCTGCTCGCCGCGCAGTTCAAGATTGTACGACTTCTTCGGAAACTGAGTGGAGCTTTGGCCCGCGATCTCAACGGCGACGCGCCCGGCGTGATCGGCCTTCTGCTTCATGCTCACCCGCGCGCCGTTCGCGTTCGTGTCGAAGAACATGCCGTAGCCGATCACCTTGCTGTCCGCCCCGATGTTGGCGCCCATCGTATCAATCACGATCAACGGCAGGTTGCTGGTGAAATTCGTCATGCTGTTGTCCAGCAGGACGTAGTTGGCGCCATTGATCGGGCCGCTGATTTTACCCGCTTCGAACGCGCGCGCCCGGATGGCCGTGTTCACCGTGAATGTGAGCGGCGCCGTGTAAAGAGGCGATGCGTCGGTCGGCTCGGTGCCATTGAGCGTGTAACGAATCTGCGCTGAGGACGAACTCGAGCTGATCGTGACCGCGACAGAGTTCGTATGGACACCCGAAGCCGGCGAGATCACGACGGGCGGCAACGTTCCGGCGGCCTGGACGTTGTTCCATGTTCCAGGCGTGGCGGGAGAAATGTAATTCGAAACCGAACTCAACTCGAACCCCGAGGCGATCAGCTCCGGCGAAATGAGAAAATTCGTGTCGGTCGCGGAAAGATTCAGGCCCTGAATCGCGAGCACGTTCGATCCAGGCTTCAGCAAAGTGAGCGCGGAACTGATGTTGAATTCCTCGAAACCGAGCGCGCCCGCCGGCGGCACGAACTGTACGTTCAGGTTATCGAGATCCACGCTCATGTTTGCTCCGCCAGTCCGGCCCGCGAACTCGAGGCGGCAATCGAACGGGTTCAGATCCGCGATGAAGAAGTTTGTGATCGGCGTGTAAGCCGCGCCAGGAGTGCCGTTGATGTTTGCGCGGAATGTCACGGTGACGCGCGCGCCGCCCGGCACGTGTTCCAGAATGAGTTTCACACGATGGAACTGGCTGGCAACCAACTCCAGGGTTCCCGCCGGCATTGTCACGTTGATTTTTTCCGCGCCGTTCCAGTGCAGCGACACGTCATTTGCCGTGGCGTGGGGATACACATCGAAGCCCATGGCGAAAATGCCGGCGTAGTTCGGTTCTTCAAACGGCGAACTTGTCGAGATGTGTCCCGCTCCATTCGTGCCGTACGTCGCCGTGGGAATGAGCATGAAAGAAAAGCCGTCCGCCGGATTGGCGCTCACGTCGGTAATGCGAAAATCAAATTCCGCGACGATCGTCTGGAACAAGCCCGGAGCGGTCTGCCGAAATGTTAGGACGTTGATGTTGTCATTCGCGCCGTCTGTTAAAAGCCGCATGAACTTGCCGGTCGATCCAGCGCCAGCCGCTTGCACCGCCGGTGTCGGCACGGCAAGCAGTTGGCTCGAAGTGTAGTTGTTTCCCGCGCCTTCGAAATCTTCCGTCATCGAGTAGCCGATGCCACCGCCGTGATAATTCGTCGCAGCGGAATTCCACGCGAGCGCCGCCGGCGCATTGCGTCGCAACACTTCCGTTCCATTCAGATACGCGGCAAAGCCATCGTCATAACGCATGCGCAGGGTCAGCAGTTTGAACTGGCTCGGATTGCTGACATCGAACGGCACGCGCACATAGGCAGAGGCGTTCACGTTCGACATCGCAGCGCCAATGTTGAATCCGATCGCCCCGTTGTAGTTCGTTCCCGAATCGTAACCGACGCCCGTCACGCCCGCGGTCCACGCCGAATCATCGAAGTTGGTCCCGTGCCATGCGGTTCCGATGTCGGCGGAGGGAACGAGCGCGCGCATGCCGGCGCCCGTGGCGATGTTCGTCGAGACCACGCCCGGCATGAGGAATCCAAACGGGACATCGGGAAATTGTTCCAGCGAGTCTGGAAACTCGCTCGCCTTGATAAAGTTTGGTTGCAACAGCGCGAGGTATTCGCCGCCCGCGCCCAACGCAAAATTCGCGTGCAAGGGCGCGCCAGCCACCCGGCGGTCCTTGCTGGAGGCGAAGACAATCACGAAGCCATTCGGCCCCACGTTCGTGGCGGGGAATTGCCACTTGTTCAGTTGGCCGGCGTCGTCAGTGAGATACCAGCCGCCCAGGTTCTGAGTAGTGCTGGTCGTATTGTAAATCTCGATCCAATCCGAAAACGCATTATTCTCGTCACGATACGTCTTCGTGTTCGCCGACATGAATTCCGTGATGGCAAAGGGGCTGGCAGCTTCAGTGGAAAAACAAATCGCTGCGAGAAGCAGTGACGTCAGGGCAGTTTTTGCGCGCATAAATGTAAACTGAGTAGCGCGCAAAGTAATCGTGCTCTGGAGCTCGCGCTAGGAATTTTCCCCGAACGCGTTGATGCGAGTCACGCTACGTCGTATTATCGCGCATTCGATGAAGCGTTCTAAACTTTTTTTGCTCTGCGGCATGCTCCTGGCCGGCGGCGCGGGTTCGGCGTTCGGTCACGGTGACCTGCACGACCGAATCACCAACTTGACGGCGCAGATCAAAGTGACGCCCGCTCCGGCCGCCCTGTATTTGGAACGCGGTGAGCTTCATCGCGTGCATCGAGAGTTCACGAACGCCTTCGCTGACTTTGATCGCGCGCAGCGGCTCGATCCCAAGTTGCTCATGGTGGATTACTGCCGTGGCCGCACGCTCATGGAAGCGGGCGAATTCGAGGCGGCACTGGTTCCACTCACGCGTTACCTCTCAAAAACTACCAACGACGCCAACGCCTTCGCTACCCGTGGTCGCGTGCGTGCGGAACTGAAAGACTCGCGCGCGGCGGCGGCAGACTTCACGCGCGCCATTGCTCTCGCACCGATGGGCACTCCTGAGTTCTACATTGAACGCGCCGAAACTCTTAGGGCCTCTGGCTCGAAGGAAGAGGCACTGCGCGGGATTGATGAAGGCGTCGCGCGGATGGGTCCGTTGATCACCTTGCAACTGCAAGCCATCGACATCGAAGTCGCGCTCAAGCGATTCGACTCCGCACTGAAACGTCTCGATGGCGTCCTGTCCCGCACGCCGCGCAAAGAAAGCTGGCTCGTGCGCCGCGCTGAGATTTTGAAAATCGCCGGCCGCAACGAAGCGTCGCAATCCGCCTACCGCGAAGCCCTCGCCGCGCTCGACAAACTTCCCACCGGCCAGCGCCACACCCGCGCCATGACCCAGCTCGAAGCCAGCATCCGCTCGGCGTTGAGGGAAGAGCCGAATCGCTCAAGTGCTGCCAAATAGAAGACAACTGACGAAAAGCGAATCGCTCAAACTCCCGAATGTATCAGTGCCGGTAACCGCATAGCTCGCGCGCAAGCCGCCGTTCCTCGCGGGTCAGGATGCCTGCGATTGGATGAAACTCGCGGAGGCGTGTGGATTCAGGGGTCTCTCCCAAACGAACAGAACGCA
>DATHEW010000485.1:0-2193 GCA_035318425.1 Candidatus Acidiferrum sp.
GGCACGAGTCGCTGTGACACCGATGGGTGATACGCTGCGCGTCGGCGGCACGATGGAGATCGCCGGATTGAACGAGGAGATCAGTCCAGTGCGCGTGCAGGGCATCATCAATGCGATGCCGAAATACTTTCCCAGATTCACGCAGGAACATTTTGCCGGAGTTCAACCCTGGCGCGGATTGCGGCCTTGCTCGCCGGACGGATTGCCGTATCTCGGGCGGACAGTGAAGTACCACAACGTAGTCATCGCCACCGGTCACGCCATGATGGGCCTGAGCCTCGGGCCGATCACCGGCAGGCTCGTGGCTGAAATCCTCTCTGGAGAGAAGCCGTCGTTCGATCTCAGTTTGTTGAATCCAGATCGCTACGCGTAATTGCCGCGCCTCCCTTCGCCGAACCAGCGGCTGCCTTCGACCAGTTTGCCGTCCGAAGACGAGCTACAACTTGCCGCACAAACGATTTGAACAAGCTCAAAGGTTTCGCTACGAAGAGGCGCGCTTGCCCCAACGCAATTCCGAACCGTCATCGATTTTATGAAACAGTTCTCCGCCGTCGTGGCTTCGTTGTTTGTGGCTACCTTTCTTCCCGCGTTGGCAGCACCGCCGACTTTACCCAACACGGAGTTTTGCGGAACGACGCATTATTGGGAGCGAACACCGGAGGGCGCGGCATACAAAACGCGCATGGACCTGACCGGCACTTGTCCCACCAATGGACCGTGTGATTTCTCACCCAACCGTGATGTGAAGATTCCGAGCAGCGCCACGCCATTCAAGATCGTGAAGCTGCGATTCCAAATCTTCGCCAACAACGACGGTAGCAATGTGGCCGGCACATCGACCGAAGTTTCCAACCAGGTGGCACTGCTGAACGCGGACTACGCTTCGTCTCGCATCTACTTCGTTTACACGGCGCGCACGAACAACAGCTCGCTGTATCGGAATTGTGCGAGCAACTCCGAACCGGCCATGATGGTAGCGTTTGCGGAAAGCCCTTTGCAGCAGATCAATGTGTTCGTCACGGCGTACACCGGTTTTAACAACTGCGGCATCGCCACGTTCCCGTGGCAAAACTCGTCGCTGACGAGCACCGGCGGTTTGATGTTGCAGGATTTTTCGATCGCACCCGCTCGGTTCGGCGCGGCGGGAAGTTTCATCGAATGTTTCAGTCACGAAGTCGGGCACATGTTCGGCCTGTGGCACACGTTTCGCGGTGTGACGGAGGTGGCCGCGTGCCAGAACTGTCGCGAAATCGTCGGACGCAACACGACGGATGGCGATCTGGCCGGTGACCTCTGCGCGGACACGCCGCCTGATCCTGGCTTCACGAGCATCAATGCGCCGTGCTCCTTCCCGAACACCAACGACTCGTGCAATGCCCAGGCCTTCAGCACCAACGTGGTGCTGCTCGGAAATTTCATGAGCTACTACCTCGGCTGTTACAACTCGTTCACTCCACAGCAGCGGGGGCGAATGCATTGTTGGGCGGAGAACAAACTCAACTCGTGGCTGATCACAGATTCAATTTTGCCGGTCGTCGCGGTCACGACACCGACGAACGGCGCGTCATTCACGTCGCTGGCGGCGATCTCAGGCTGGGCCACGGACAATTATTTTGTGCAGAGCGTTGGCGTAGCGTTGAAGGAGGTTGATCCGAGCGGCGGCACCGGTCGCTGGTGGAATGGCACGAACTGGCAGGCGACTGTTTTCTCCCTTCCCACGACGCTGACCGGGACCAATTGGACCGTCGCTCCCGGCATCGCGTTGCCGCCGCTCAACAGCGGCATCAGTTACCAGATCACGGCAACGGCGGTGGACGAACAATTCAACGGGAGTGCAGCCAGCATCACCGTTTCGAAACCGATCGAAGTGCTCGCGTGGGACCCCGGCACAACGCACCTCGGCACGCAGGTAAAGAATGCGCCGCATGCGCTGGGCGGTCCGTTTATTTTCCGAATCACCACGTTGAACACCAGCGTCGGCGTGTGGCGATCGGCGCTGAACGTCAACACGAACGAGGCGAACCTGTATCTGCGTTTCAATTCGCCGCCGACAACCGCCAGCTATAACTACACTTCTTCGCGCGCAGGATCGGATGGTTTCTGTCTGGCGCAAGGTCCGCAATTCGCGCCCGCGCAGGATTGGTATTACCTGCTGCAAACGACTGCTGGCGCCGCGTGGAACCTCGTGAGCGG
>DATHEW010000486.1:0-6619 GCA_035318425.1 Candidatus Acidiferrum sp.
CAGGACAACACCGGTGCGGCGGCGGCCGGGGCGGCGTATCTGTTTAGCACGAATGGCACGTTGCTGATTACGATCACCAATCCCACTCCGGCGGCTGGCGATTGGTTCGGCTACTCGATGGCGGCAATGGGGAACGACCGGGTGCTCATTGGCGCGCGCCTGGAAGACATCGGCGCGATGAATACGGGGGCGGCCTATTTGTTCAGCACCAACGGCACCTTGCTGACGACCTTCACCAATCCCACTCCGGCGCTTGGCGACAATTTCGGCGTCGCGCTGGCGGCGATGGGGAACGACCGCGTGCTCATTGGCGCGTCTGAAGACGAAACGGGTGCGGCGAATGCCGGTTCGGCGTATCTGTTCAGCACCAACGGTACGTTGCTGACCACCTTCACCAATCCGACGCCAGCGGCCAACGACTATTTCGGCAACTCAGTGGCGGGGCTGGGGAGCGATCGCGTGGTGATCAGCGCGTATTCGGACAGCTCGGCCGCGTTTGATGCCGGTGCGACGTATCTGTTCAGCACCAACGGCACGTTGCTGACGACCTTCACCAATCCCACCCCCGCGAATAGCGACTTTTTCGGCCTCCCGGTGGCAGCCGTGGGGAGCGACCGGTTGCTCATTGGCGCGTTTAGGGCAGGCGTGAATGATGGCGGGGCGGTGTTTCTGTTCAGCACTGAAACCTACACGCCGGGACTCGTGGCCGACGGCGTCGGCAGCGGTTCCATTACCGCGAACAGCCTGGACCTGACCCTCGGCGTCTGGACCCGTTCGGGAGACAACGTTTTTCGCCCCCTTGGCAACGTCGGCATCGGCACCGCGACGCCGCAGCAAAAGCTGCACGTGATTGGCAACATCCTGGCCAGCGGCACCGTTACCGGTTCGAGCGACCGCAACGTGAAGCGCGACTTCGCGCCGGTGAACAGCCGCGACGTGTTGGACAAAGTGTCCGCGTTGCCCATCAGCACGTGGAGTTACATCGCCGACGACGGCGTGCGGCATCTCGGTCCGATGGCGCAGGATTTTTATTCCGCCTTCAGTGTGGGCCTGAACGATAAAACGATTTCCATGGTGGACGCCGACGGCGTGGCGCTGGCGGCGATTCAAGGGCTAAATCAGAAGGTGGAGGAAAAAGAGACGCGCATCAGCGTATTGGAAAAGGAGCTTACGGAACTGAAACAGACAGTGAAAAAACTTTTGGAAAGAAAGAACTGAAGTAATGGTCGCCGTGCGGCCATTGTGACTAGGCCGCTGACCACGCCGTGAGCATCACGAGTCTTCCAAATCCAGTTGCGCGGTGGTTGCTTGTCACGCTTCAGCTCGCGTTGTTGGCGGTTTGGATTCCTTTCGAGGTATTTCGCCGTCAGTCGTTGCAGCGGATTCATCACCACTCATCGGTCGAAGACATTTGTGGAGCAGTGTTCATGACCGCAATGTTGGCGCTGATTGTCGTCAGCCCGTTTTATTTCCGGACGCACCGCCGAGTTGCTTTATCGGGCTTCCTTTTGGCTATTGCCGCCGTGGCGTATTGTGTATTCGTTCCAAGTCACCGATGAGACACAGTCCGCATAACCATTCGCTCCAGCGAAGCCGGCCATCGCGTCACGGTTGCAATCATGGCGCCCCGCGGGCCGGGTCGCTGGGCTTGGGGCGGTACGCGGCATGAGCACGCGCATGAAGTTTTTCACGCCTCAATGGTGGGCGAGGGAGGGCGAGAGCACCGATCCAGTTGTCGCCGACTATCAACGCTACATCGACGCGATTCGCTCGCGGCTGACACCGGCGCTACGGTCGCTTCACGATGAGGTATCGTTGCATGATTCCAAGGTGCGGCGGTTCACTGTGGATATCCCCATGCAGACAGTTGCCATCACACTTCACGGCTTCACGGACCCTTGGAGTCCAGAGGGTCAGACCGGCAGATGGTTCGATCTGCTCTATGAGGGCGTCACTTCTGTAGAGAGCACGAATGAGGGCGAGTGGGTGTCCGAGGCATTCGACAATAGTGACCTTGGATATTGTGAGATTGAGTTGCTTCCGGATAAGCACTGGGAGCATCGGATGTTGTTCGCGTCAGGCATCGAGCTTACGATTCGGTTTAGAGATTTACGACTGCACGTTGAGCCACTGTCACAAACTGCCACCTAAGAATGCGCTGCAGCGAGCCCAGCCATCGCCTCACTGTTGCGAGTCGTGGCGTCGCGCGGGCCGGGTCAATGAACTCTGATGCGCTCGCATCCGGTCCTCGCATCGCATTTGCGTGACAGGAAACAAAAAACCTCCATCGCTGGGAGCGAAGGAGGTTGTGTGGGGCGGCTGATGGGAGTCGTCATCAGTGCCGCGTTACTTATATGGCCATGATCACGGCGGGATTGCTCCAATCACTGTAGCCACTGGATCCACCCACGGCGCGAGCCTGGACGGTGTAGATCTGGCCGGGCACGCGATCATAGATGAAGATCGGGCGTGAGTAGGTGAAGGTGCCGATCAACACGTAATCGGTCGTGGCATTCTTTGCGCGAACGTCGTAGGCGCGGCCGTTGACCAACGACTGCACCTGCACCGCCAACACCGTGCTCACGGGGCTGTAAATGCGCTCGATGAGCGGCTGCGGGAGTTGGGTGCGCGTTCGGTTCGTGCTCACGGCTTCGAAGCCCGACGATAGAAGCATCGGCAGGTCTTCGTTCGCGATGCTCTGCACATAGAGCGCCTGCTGGCGCAGCATGTTGATGTATTCACGGCGCAATGCGTTCTTTAACGCTGTTGCCTCCGTGCCTCCACCTAGCGCAGCGGCGATGGCGGCTTGATATGCCACCCGCTTCGTCGCGAGGCTGTTGGGACCGGTGAGGGGCACTTTGGGCGTTGGAAACGCCGCGTTGCCGGTCATTTTGCTTTCGATGTTTTCGCCGAAAGCGGGCAGCGGCCCGTCCGGCATGCGTGCAAACGATAATGATGTGCGGTAAAGAGGCATAGATCCTCCAGTTATGTTTACGGCGCCACGAGAGCACGACAGGGCCACGCTATAATACACAGCCTGTTCACGAAGTCGTTTACGGGTGCCTCCGTTGACCACGTTAGGGCCGGAGACGTTATGAAACGACTTCACTGCCGAACCATCACGAACGCGGGTGTGCTTGCGCACTGGAAGAGGACCCCGATAGGCTATGTGACACTGTCACCAATCATGACCTAGCGTCTTCCCTGAACCCGGCGAGCATTTAGCCTAAGCCGTGCCAACCCTCGCTTGAACCGCTGAAAATCCCTAAAAGGGAAGTTTTTCCCGTTTTCTGACTCGTTGCCAGACATCTGGCACGACACTGCTGACTCATTCAGCTTACAAGCGCAGCCTCTATGCAGGTAAGCTCAGAGGTTGTGCAGGTAAGCTGGAAGACTGTGCAAGTGAGCTCAAACACTGAGCAGGTAAGAGCAACGCCTGTGCAATGAAGCCCAGAAGCTGTGCAAGTGAACTAAAACACCGAGCAGGTAAGAACAACGCCTGTGCAATGAAGCCCAGAGATTTTGCAGGTAAGCCCGAAGGCTGTGCAAGGAAGCTCAGAGACTCGGCGGGTCAGCTCTAAGGTTCCGCAGGGAAGCTCAAAACCTGTGCAGGCAAGTTCAGGATTCAAGGAGGGTTGCGCGGAGAGGCGGGTTCCGGTGAGCGAGATTACATTTCCGCTGAAACTCGGTTTAACGTCTTGGGAGCCTGGCTGTTGCCTATGCTGCCCGTCCGAAATCGGATTTCATTGATCCACCAATGCAACGCACTGGAGGGAGCCATCCTGGCGGCAAACCTGCAATTGGGCGCGATTTCCGTGGCTGGGTGGCAGAATACCCGAGGCAGCATTTTTGAGGAAACGATGCAGGCCCGATCCCCACTCATCGAATTCCCAGCCACGCACCGTATGGCGCAGATGATACCGGCGGCACACCCGCTCATTATCCGGCGTAGAAAGATCAACGGGCCCGCGAGACTGTGCCACCACACATAATTCCTAGACCTCGCCGCGCGCTTCCGGCTCCGTGCGGCTGCGCTCCATGGCCTCGAAATCCGAGCCGGCAAAAGAAATCCCCAGCGGCGCGCTCGCGAAACCGCACACCTCGATCAATTCCCACGTGGCAAACATCCCCGCCACCATGCCAAATCCGGTCAGTCAAATACGGACTGAGAAGGATTAAAGATCGCCTCGCTATGACTGCAAGCTTCGCGAAACTAAACGCCTTCTGTATTCACCCGTTCTAATGCGCCGCTCAACTTCAACGGTTGCACGACGCCGCAACTCATCCCAACTCGTATCGAAACTCAATTTGAAACCGCAGTTTTGGCACTCAACAGTGATAGGACCTTGCATGAAGGTGTATTCAGAAAGGATGTGCGATCGCAGTCTACAGCGGCAAGTGATATCAGGGCAGAACGCGGATATCGCGTCTGTATCAATTTTGTCTGCAAGATAGCTCCATTGCCACTCGACACCGAAGATCTCGTCTGAACAGTACTGAAAAACGTTCACTTGTGAATTTAACCAAACTGGAATTTTGTGCATAAACCACGCGGTGCCGAATCCGCCGCATAGCAGCAGCGTCAATTGCCATCGTGGCCATCTTACCTCGGTATTGAGCCAAGTTGTCAGCCAATCAAACCAGCCGCGTTGCCAAGCACCGGCAACGGTCAGCACGATCAAAAAAACCGCAACCACCTTCCACTTTCGCGTCCAGAATGTTGCCAAGTGCTCTCGTGTAAAGAACCACAGGATGATCGCGAGCGGAATGCTGACGATCTGTGCGCAATTCGCGGCATCCGAAAGAGTCATAGGTGAATTGGTTTCGTCGCAACAGCGTGGTTCGCGAGATTGTTTCCGGTATGCAGGGCGCCCATGTGATTGCGAGCGAGTGTAGTGAAGGCGCGCGCGTTGGCAACGCAGCGATTGAGAAGCGTCTGAGATGATTGAACCCGGATCAATCGCCCGGAACCCTTCTCTTTACACGCCCACTCGCTTCCGCTTTCGTGAGGTCGTGACTCCTTCTATTTCGTGATCGCTTCGAGGGAACAATGAGCGCTACGCCCTTTTTCAAAGCTGCGCCGAGAAACGCGGCAGGTGAATCGACGATTACAGTGGTTCTGCCAACTTCTATTTCCGCATGAGATTCGGACGCGGAAGATGGCACTGGTATGATTTGCCCATTCTCGCTCTGGCGGCGGCAATTGTTTACCCGGACCGGGTTTTGGATTGGATCGGAGAACGCACGGGGAAAGCTTTCGGGTGGACCCATGTTGTGCTGGTCGAGGTTTTTGCCGTTGCTTTGCTGTTTGGTCTGATGACGTGGCTCATTCCCCGGTATGAGAGCCTCACCTGGTGGAAACCGTTGTTGTTCATCGGCGTGCTCGGTTTGTTCCGAGCCCTCATGTGGTGTGTGACTGAGTTCTTCGGTTTTGATGATTGAGACGTTCAGTAGTCCTCAGAGGCTGTGCAGGGAATACGGAAATACTTCAAGTTTGGCGGCCCGTCCACCTGAACGGGCCGCCCTCAGTCAGTGGAATTATTGTTGAACTTCAGAGGTTCTGACACTTGCAACCCAACGCACTGTCGATGTGTCACCGTTGACTGTTACGGCAAGTGCATCATTTCCATTGTCGGCAGCGACATCAGTATCCCAGCTACCGACGTCCTCTGCGATCACGGTCTTGGTGACAAGACCAACTATCGCTGTGTTCCCGGCAACATTTTCGATGACCCCTGTAAACTTGTAGCCTGCCGAGTTTCCGGTGTTGCTGCGGGCGGAGATCAGAATCTCAAACGTCCACGTGGAGCCGGACGCGATAGTCAGCCGGGTTGCGGAGCCATCGAGAAAGAGGGCGTTTGTGGATGCGTTCGTCGAAGCGTAGCGCAGGATATAGCTTGAAGCCTGAGCGTCACCCGCGATGCCGAACGCGCCACCCGCATGCGCTTGTTGGCCATGTTTGTCCGCGTAGGCCTGGGCTCCACCAAGGACGGCTGCATAAGGTGCCACGACTTGATTGCCGTAGCCGCCGCCAATGACACCTACTCCATAAACGTAGTTGTTGAATCCTGCGCCAATGAATGCGGCACCTCCCTCGGTAATATTTCCCTGTCCACCAGCTATCGCATCACTGTTGCCGTAGGAAGAGTCATTCCTAAAACCACCTCCGATAAAACCAAGGTATCCAGCAGAATTGGAGTAACCTCCCGCGACCGAACTCCATGAGGAAGCGTTGTTAAATGTGCCTCCTCCAATGGAGGAATATGAATACGTCGCACGATTTGAGTAACCACCGCTTACCACGGCGTAGTTCCCAGCCAAGTTGGCCGTCCCTCCGCCCACAAATCCCCATTCGCGCGCGACATTTGTACCACCGCCCGCGATTGTGCCACCTGCATTTGTGACTATGTTTTGGCGTCCGCCCCCGATTGTGCCCAAATATCCGTCTCGAAGGATGAGGTTTTCCGCTCCTCCTCCAATTGTGGCTGCGCCGCGAAGGTGATTTGTTAATCCACCATCATTCGTGTTGCAGATTCCTCCTCCAATTACATTATAGCCACGCGAGAGACTATTGCTGTGACCGCCTGCGATCACGCCACCGAGCGCCGAGCTCCAAAAG
>DATHEW010000487.1:0-6673 GCA_035318425.1 Candidatus Acidiferrum sp.
CATGCTTCATCGCGAACACGAGCAGCAGGAACAGTAACGTCGCGACACCAAGGATGGTTGCTTGTCCGCTGACTTGTCCGAAGCCGAACCATTGAAAGCTCTCTGGGAGGTCCGTCACGAACTTGCCTTCGCGCCACCAGCGCAACGCCTCGCGCCACGTCACCATTGTTGCGAGTGTGACCACGATGCTCGGGAGACCCAGTCCTGCAATCAACGCGCCGTTGAATGCGCCCATCATTGCACCGCATACGATGGCACCCAGCGCGACCAGGGGCATCGGGAGTCCAGACTTCGCGAGAAGGCCCGCGGCGACGCTGCAAACGGCGAACTGCGAGCCGATCGAAATGTCGATCTGCCGCGAGATGATTACGAGCGCGACGCCGCAGGCAATGACGAGCACTGGCGCCGCCGCGGTGAGCGTGGTCAGGAGTTGTTGTTTCCCGAAGAACGCCGGAGCCATGAATGCCAGCGTGAGCAGCAATGCCGCGAGCGCGCCTGCCACGGACCATTCTCGGAAATGGCGTTTCAAGACGGGTTCAATGTTTGATCCAGTCAAAGAATCCGAGCTTCTCAAGGTCAGCGCGCAATGCGACGTGCTCGGCGTGATTCAAATGACCGTTCGGCAATCGAGGCGGGCCGACGTTGACGCCGAGCATTGTCATCACTGCTTTCGCCGCACCCATGAAGCCGCGCGGCACGAGTGTGGCCACGAGTTGCACCGAGCGGAATTGTTGATCACGCGCGGTGGCGAGATCGCCGGCTTCCAACGACTTGATGATGCGATGATAAACCGGCGCGGCGAAATTATACGTGCTGCCGACCGCGCCTTTCGCTCCGAGCGCCCACGCCGCGAGCATGAATTCATCACAGCCCCACAGAGTGTTGAAGGTGCCTCCGTCCAGACGCAGGCACTGTTGAAACATCATCAGGTCCGCATTGGTGAATTTCACTCCAACCAGGTTCGGAATACGCTCACGTGCCTGCGCCAAAAACTCCGGCATTGAGAGAGCCACACCCGTCATGGACGGAATGTCGTAGTAGAAGAATGGCGTCTGCGGTGCGGCGGACGCGATCTCGGCGCAACAATCAACGAGAGAGGCGACGTAGCGCGGCTTGAAATAACTGGGCGCGAACGCAGCGATAGCGCGCGCATCGAGTTCCTGCGCCTGTGCAGCGAGAACGCGTGAGTCCGCGAGACAGTTCGATCCCACGTGAACGATAATCTTCAGAGCGGTGCCGCGCGCGACCTCTGACCATCGCACGGCCAGTGCGCGTCGTTCATCCAATGTGAGCGACTCGCTCTCGCCGGTTGTGCCGCAGATGAACACGGTCGCGATGCCATTCGCGAGCAGGTGCTCCGCCTGTTTCTCGACAATGGCGAGATTCAGCGAACGATCCTCGTGAAACGGCGAGTGCGTGGCGGCCACGAGTCCCGTGATGGAGGTCTTCAGCATGGGCGCGACGTTAGCGAATGAGTCGCGAAAGGAAAACGGTGTTCATCACGCGTCACTTCTCATCGCGAATCTTCAGGCTCCAGATTTCGGGAGAACGAACGCCGGGTCGCATCTCGCCGCTCGGAACGATCCAATGATCCCGCCACAACACATTGGGAACCGTCACGCGGGGTGCAGGCGCGGTTCCGACGCGCGACCACGCGTCGCGCTTCGTGTCGTAGAACAGCACTTGATCGTTGAAGCCGGGGTGCGTTGACGAAGGCGCGATTGCGGCACGCGAACCATCGTCTCCGCCCAGAATGAAGAAGCCCGCGTTCATCGCCAGCGGAGCAGGGGACGGCGCGGCGGCGAGAGCGAATGGCAATGCTGCAATAGAGCGCCAACCACGTTCGGGATCAAAACGATATGCGTCTCGCAAGTATCGACGCGCCGAAGCTCCACTATTGGTTTGCACCAACTCAACTCCGCCGACGATGAAGAGCGCATTGTCCTGCACCGCAGCCATCGCGAGCATTCGCGGTGTGCCGGGCCATGAGGGGAGTTCGCGCCAGATGAGTTCGCGCTCGTTCAGTCGCAACGCGAAGAAGTTCGTGAGCGCGTTTGTCGCATCGGGTTTCGCAATACCGCCGGTGATATACAGCGTGTCGTTGAGCATGACGCCGCACGCGTTCGCCACTGGAAACGGCAACGACGGAAGTGTTCTGACGACGAGTTGATCGTTTCGAAACGACAGCGCGAAGACTTCGGCGTAATGACGTTGTGCGTCACTGCCACCAACGCAGATCAATTCGTCGCCATGCGTTACGCTAACTCCGTATGCGAGCTGTCGCGGCAATTGACCGGCACGCTTCCATCGACCAGTCGGTTGCTCCAATACGAAGACGTCATCGTGCCAGGCTTTCGTGCCGCCTTCCCACGGCTTGCGTTCGGGGAAATTCGCACCGCCCGCCACGATCAACGCGCCGCCACTCACGCCGACGAATGGCGCAGCGACACCCGCGGCATTCGGCAAGGGATCGAGTCGTTTCCAATCCATGCTGAACCGGGACTCGGCGGCAAATGCAGTCGCGGCCCAGGTCAGCAAGATCAGAGTGAACACGCGTGCGTTCATGGCGCTACGTCCTGGCTCTCGTTGATTTTGCGGGGCTTGATCAGCAACACGAGCCCGACAGACACCAGCGCGATCCCGGCGTAAACGGTGAAGATCATTTGTCTCGGGATGCCCTGGTCCTGCATCGCTCCGAACGACCAGTCAGCAAAGCCGCCACAACTGATGCTGACCATGTTCATGATGCCATAGCCGGTGGCCCGAAATTCCGGACGCACAATTTGGCAAAGGATCGGCATGTTGTTGCAGTCGAAAAATCCCCAGCCCAATCCGAACAACGTCAGAAACGCGATCGACACGACGAGTGATCCTGCGTTCCCCACGCCAAACATCGCCGGGATGATCAGTCCCACGCCGATCGCGCTGATGAAAATGCGACCGCGCGCGTTGTGTTGCATCCATCGATCAGCCAACCAGCCGCCTCCAACCGCGCCGACGATGGCCGCCGCTTGCCAGAATAGCGTCGCGGACACTCCGGCTTTGCCTTGGCCGATGTTGTATTGCTGCTTCAGGATTGCAGGCATCCAGTCGCGCACGATCCACGCGGCCATCGCGGGCAGCGTGAAGTAGAGGACCAGGAGAATGAATGAGCCATTCGTGAGCAACGCTTTTGTTGTCGCGAGTGCGCTGGGCTTCTTCGACGAAGCAACACCAGTATTTCGCCGCGGCGAATCGCGCAGCAGAAACAACAGAGGCAAGGCGTAAAATATTCCCGCGATCCCACACGCATCGAAGGCGGAGCGCCATCCCAACGACGGTTCGTCCGCGACGTAACCACTGAATCCGCCGACGATCACTCCGCAATAGATCGCCATTTGATGCATGCCCACCGCTCGCGATCGTGTGGCTCCGAAATGAAAATCGGCGATGAGCGCGAGCGCCGCCGGGATGTAGAACGCTTCACTGATGCCCATCAACGAACGCGTGAGGAGAAGGCCGTCGTAAGTCGTGACGTGTCCCGTTGCCCATGTGATCAGCGACCATGCGAACAGGCTTCCGCAAATCGTGTAACGGCGACTGAAGCGGTCCGCGATGTAACCGCCAATGGGACTGAGGAACGCGTAAACCCATTTGAACTGCCCCAGCATTCGCCCCCAGTTCGCATCGGTCGCGATGCTCGGGATGTCTGCCATTACTGAATACTTCATCGAGGCAAGCATCTGGCGGTCGAGATAGTTCAGCAGTGCGACTGGCCAGAGGAGCGCCACAATCACCCATGCTGTGCGCGCCAATTTATCCGGAGCAGTCGAGGTGACGAGACTCAGATTCATTTCGCGAGACATTGATTAGAGTCTCCTTACGTCGCCAGCTACCGAAGAGTTCTGTCCCAGCGCCGCGGCCATGACTTCGTGCGCGTCGGCTTTTGCGCCGAGCATCGAAACGATCGTTCCTCCGCGCATCACGACGATGCGATCACTCATGCCGATAATCTCCGGGAGATCGCTGGAGATCATTAGAACTGCGAGGCCATCTCTGGTGAGGCGGCGAATGATTTTATGGATTTCACTCTTCGCGCCGACGTCCACGCCTTGCGTCGGCTCATCGAGAATGAGGACGCGCGGTTTGGTCGCCAACCAGCGAGCAACCGAAACCTTCTGCTGATTGCCGCCGGATAGGGAATTACTGGGCGCATCCGGACCGTAAGCCTTGATGCCGAGATCGCGGATGAACTCGTTTGCAAGCGCGCGCTCTTTTCCAAAACGCAGCCACGTGCCGCGAAAGATTTGGCGGTGAATCGCCATCGTCATGTTCTCGGCGATCGGCAGGTTGAGGATCACGCCATGACGCCGCCGATCCTCGGGCACGTAAGCGATCCCATGCGCAACGGCTTCCTGCGGCGAACGAATCGCGACGTGATTGCCATTGAGAATGATTTCACCTGAATCCGCAGGCGTAATGCCGAAGAGCACGCGCGCCAGTTCCGTGCGGCCTGCACCGACAAGTCCGGCGAGGCCGACGATCTCACCGGCGCGAATGTCGAGCGTGATGCTCTTCACGCCGCTGGCGGTGCAGCCAAGATTCTTCAACGAGAGAACAACTGCGCCGAGTTGACTCTCGGTGGGTGGGAAGATGGATGAAACCTCGCGGCCGACCATGAGCTTGATGAGTTCGGATTCCGTGATTGTAGGAGTCGACGTGAGAAGACTCTGACTTTCGCTTTTTGAAGTTAGAGTCTCGTCACCTCGACTCCTACCAACATTGCGCGTCTCCACACTCTCCCCATCGCGCAGCACGGTCACGCGATCCGCGAGCGCGAAAATTTCATCGAGTCGATGCGAGATGTAGATCACGCCGACGCCACTGGAACGCAGCTCTCGTACGACGCCGAAAAGCAATTCAACTTCTTTCCGTGTCAGTGAAGAGGTCGGCTCATCCATGATAACGATACGTGCGCCGGCGCCGAGCGCACACGCGATCTCGACGAGTTGTTGCTCCGGCATCGAGAGCGAGCGCACCTCTGCTTCGGGAGAAATGTTCGCGCCAATTCTCTTGAGCAATTCCGCAGCGCGCTTGCGCCGTTCACTCCAACGGACGTGCTGCATCGGTGAGGCTGGTTCCAGTCGTATGCCGATGTTTTCCGCCACGGTGAGGTCTGGAAAAAGCGCCGGCTGTTGGTAGATGCACGCGATTCCCAACTTGTGTGCGCTTGCCGGTGAAAGATGCACCACCCGTTCACCACCGACGTCGATCGTGCCGCCGTCCGGCTGGTGCGCGCCGGTGATGATTTTGATGAGCGTCGATTTGCCCGCGCCGTTTTCGCCGAGCAACGCATGAACTTCCCCCGCGCGTAGTTCGAACGAGACGTCCTTGAGCGCGCGCACAGCGCCGAAAGATTTCGTGACGTTGGAAAGCTGAAGGAGGACTGCTGCCATGCCACGCGAGATGTTACCGGGCAATGAGGAGATGCAATCCATCGCTACGCGTCCGGCGTGGTATTGTTCGCCACGGCGCGCGTCATAGAGCGAAGCGCGATCATGGGCTCGTCGCGCAGGGAAAGCACGTCGCGCTCATACTGTTTCACCTCCGCGAGCCACTCTTCGCCGACTGGCACGTTCTGTTGTTCGCAATACGCGTCCCACACTGCGCCGAACGGCAGCGTCTTCGCTTCCTCTTGTAAGGCAAGGCGCGTCGTGTAATCGCCCGCGGTTTCCGCCGCGCGAAGTTTTTCCGTCGGTTCAAGCAATGCGATCAACAGGGCGCGCAGCATGTTGCGCGTGCCGATCGTCCACGCGGCGACGCGGTTGATGCTCGCGTCGAAGTAATCCAGGCCGATATGCATGCGGTCGGTGTAGCCGTTCGCCACGATCTCGCGAGCGATGGCGAGTAGATCGTCATTCAGCACCACCACGTGGTCGCTGTCCCAACGCACGCCGCGGCTTACGTGCAGCAGGATATCGGGAAGGAATTGCAGCACGCTGGAAATTTTGTCGGCGATGCTTTCGGTCGGATGAAAATGTCCGGCGTCGAGCGTGAGCAGTTTCTTTCGCGTGATCGCATAGCCGAGATAAAACTCGTGCGAGCCGACGACGTAGCTCTCGCTGCCGATGCCGAACAGCTTTGGTTCCACCGCATCGAGATTCAGCTTCGGTGAAATTGGTTTCTTGAAAATCGCGTCGAGTGAGTCGGCAAGTCGCTCGCGCGGAGCGACGCGATCGGCGGGAGTGTCTTTGTAGCCATCGGGAATCCACACGTTCGTCACGCAGGTCTTGCCGAGCGCCTTGCCCATCGCAGCACCGATCTCTCGGCAACGAATCCCATGCTCGATCCAGAACTGGCGAATCCCTTTATCGCGATGCGAGAGCGTGAAGCCATCCGCCGCTTTTGGATGCGAGAAGTAAGTCGGATTGAAATCGAGCCCGACGCCGCGGACTTTCGCCCACGCGATCCAGTTCTTGAAATGCTCTGGAGCAATCGCATCACGATCCACCTTCCTGCCGCCGAACTCTCCGTAGCACGCGTGGAGGCTCAACCGATGCTTGCCAGGAATGAGTGCGAGCGCTTGATCGATGTCGGCCCGCAATTCATCCGGCGTGCGCGCTTTGCCAGAATGATTTCCCGTCACCGCCAAACCACCGCCGAGCGTTCCGCCGATGTTCTCGAAGCCACGCAC
>DATHEW010000488.1:0-2668 GCA_035318425.1 Candidatus Acidiferrum sp.
AACACGCGCACCCAGTTCGCCTGGTTCTCCAGTTCCGCGTTCGTCGGCGAATCAGCGGCGACAGAGGCGGAAGTGAACTTCACGCCACGCGGATGGAGGATGTAACGGCGTCGATTGATCAGCACCGTATCGCTGTCGAGCGGCACACGCGCCATCTCGACACCTTCAGTGCCGTGACCGCCTTGCAACGGCGCGGAATCCAGCGGTGCAGCGCCTTTCGCAAAGGCACCAGGACCGAAGAGGAACGTGGAATAAACCACGCCGTCAGTTGTGCCCGCCCGCGTTGGCAGATTGTCGTCAACAACGACGCGACGACCCTGAAACGTCCGGATCTGCGCCTTGCCTTCGCTGTCCGGAATGAAGTCGATCAGATCGAGTTTCCGCAGCGCGGCCTCAGTCGCCGAGTGCATCGCGACCGCCGTAAGCCGATCGGCGCGATCACCGAGCTTCTGCGTGGCATCCACGAAGGTCACGCCGTTCAATCGCGTCGCGCTCGTCTGCCCGGCGATGCTCTCGCTGGCGATGTTCAGCCGATTACCCGCCATGCTCGCCGCACCGAAAATGCCTTTGAGGCACGAGACCAACAGACCTTCGTCAGTGCGCGCCCAATAACCTGCGACCAGGTCAATGATCGCCTGCATCGGGTCGTCGCCGGAGATCACCTTCGCCAGATGATTCACACTCCACGCCTGTGCGTCGTTGTGGATGCGTGCGATGTCCTTGTCGGACGTGATCTTGTTGACCGTCAGTGTGCCGGCATCGCTGAGCAATTGGCGCGTCGCGGTCAGGTCTTTCCAGAACGGCATTTCCACCGTGCGCCCGCCCATGCTCGCGAGTTCGTCGAACTCAGGCGCGTGCTCGATGATGCCGCACTGGCCGAACGCACTCAGTTCCGCGGTGCGTTCAATCGCGTATTTCTCGAACTCTGTCGGGATGATGATGTCTGCAACAGCCGTCTTGGCCATAAACTAAAACTCCGGTTGTGACCTACGCCGCGGCACGCAAACGCGTGGCCAGCGATGGGTCGGATTTCTGGATCTTCATTTGTTCCGTCAGGTTCCAGGACTCACGCCGGAACGGGTTTCGCAGCGCGCCATTCGGGCGTGCGCCCGTGCCACTCCCACCGGAAGTGTTGCCGGCAGCACCGCCACCAGCGTTGGATTCAAAGAGGTGAGGAGCTTCGGACACTTGCGCGTCCACCCACTCCTCCAAAGTCATCGGCGTCACGCCGTCCTTGCCGGCACGCACCGTTTTGCCGTCCTGCTCAAAAGCAATCGGCACACCATTCACGAGACGGAACACTCCGCGGGCACGCGATGTGATGTCGGGAATCGCCGTCGCTCGCAGACCGCGCTTCGTCGCCGCAGCCGTCACGCCTTGATCAATCTGGATCGCGACCAGGCGCGCATTCAGCGCATCACGCTCCGTGGTAATGGCGCCGATCTGCTTCTCCAACTCACCGCGCATGGCCTTCACGCGCGTTTCAATCACCTTGTCCACTTCACCCGCTTTGAGCTGCGCTTGCTCTTCGAGCTTTTGCTTTTCAGCCGCGAGCGCGCGAACCGCATCGGGATCGATGCCATCGAAGCGTTGCTTCAACTCATCGCGCTCCTTGGTGATTGCGATGTTGTTCGCGCGAAACTCATCGAGCTTCGCCTTCTCGACCGCGCCCTCAACATCGAGGAACCATGCGCCGTCGCGTTCGGTGTAAAGGGACAGATGTTCCGCCGGAACCTCGTCCTTCGATTTGATTTTGAACTTCAGTGCCATACACGCGACACGCCGTGCCGCGTCATGTTCTTACACTATGTTTTTGGCTGAAGGACTTGGCGCGGGAGCGTGCCCCGGGAAGTTTCGGCAACGGGAGGCAACGAGGTGTCGTCGTTCGGCAACGACGCGCACTAAACTTTTTTAGAAAAGATTTGACGGGGTCTAATGGCAACGAGGTCGAACAGTTTTTGGTCTTTGGCTGCTGAATAAAGAAAAATCTTCGCTCCTCAGGAAATTCTTTGGCGGATTCCAGCGATCAGCCTCGTTAGCTTATCAGACATGAGCGAAACCGACCTCCAACTGCTTGCGCGCTACGGCAGAAAGCATGCCGAGGACGCTTTCGCCGAAATCGTCCGGCGCCATCTTGGTTTGGTCTATTCTGCGGCATTGCGTCAGGTTCGCGCTCCCCAACTCGCCGAGGAAGTCGCCCAATCCGCCTTCATCAAACTGGCGCGTCAAGCCGGGCAACTCGCGCCGGACACCATCCTTGCGGCGTGGCTATACCAAGTGACTCGCCGCGAAGCTATCGATGTGGTGCGCCGCGAAGCGAGCCGCCAGTTGCGCGAACAAATCGCCACCGAGATGAATTCCATGAACGCCACCGCCGCCGATTGGACGCACATCGAACCGCTGCTCGACGAAGCCATGCACGCGCTCGACGACACCGACCGCACCGCGGTCCTGCTGCGTTACTTCGAGAACAAGTCTCTCCGCGAAGTCGGCGCCACACTCGGCACCAGTGAGAACGCCGCACAAAAGCGCCTGAGCCGCGCCGTGGAACGTCTGCGCGAATTCTTCGCCAAACGCGGCGTCACCGTCGGCGCGAGCGGACTGGTGGTTTTGATTTCGGCCAACGGGGTTCTGACGGCGCCCGCCGGATTGAGCGCGGCCATCGCTG
>DATHEW010000489.1:0-5634 GCA_035318425.1 Candidatus Acidiferrum sp.
GATCAGGCAGGGCGGCTCTCCACGGATGGAACCTCAAGTTCGATCCGTTTCGATGAGGTGGCGGAGCGATGGCTCGCGGCCAAACGGCCGGACTTGAAGCAGAGTTCAGCCGGCCGGCGCGAAACTGCTCTGAAAGCGCTCGCTCCGTATTTCAACGGCCATTTGGTTCGAGCGATCGGTCCGCGGCAAATTGAAAACTGGAAGATCGGCCGTAGCTCGAAGATCTCGCCGCGCACCTGGAACATCGAAGTCGAGACGTTGAAGCAGATTTTCGCTTACGCAAAGGACACGTTGCGGATCATCCTGGACAATCCTGTTGAGGGGTTGAAGCGTCGGAAGCAACCAAAGGGCGGCATCGTCATACCGTCGAAAGAGCAATTTCGTGCGCTTGTGGGCGAGCTGCGATCAGGTCACCGCTCGACCGGTGAAGCGGCCGATCTCGTCGAATTCCTCGCGTATTCCGGCTGCCGCCTTGGAGAAGCGCTGAGCGTGTGCTGGCAAGATATCAATGCGGATCTTGGAACGGTGCTGATTACCGGCGGCGACATCGGGACGAAGAACCACGAAGCGCGAGTGATTCCCTTATTCGCTCCTTTGGCGCGGCTGGTGCAGTCGATGCGAGCTCGGAAGGCATTTGATGCTGACGATGCGCCGTTGTTCCGAATCGCTAGCGCGACGCTTCAAATTGTCCGTGCATGCAAGCGGCTCGGCCTCCCGCGTTTCGGTCATCACACGATGCGCCACTTCTTTTGCTCAAACGCGATTGAAGCTGGCTGCGACTTCAAGGTGATCGCTGGCTGGGTCGGGCATAAAGACGGCGGAGTGTTGGTTGCGATGACGTATGGACACCTACGCCAGGAGCACAGCGCTGCCATGGCCAAACGAATCACGTTTGATGCGGATGCAGAGCTGGATCCGCCGAATGTCATCGCGATGTCATGAAGAGAAGCGTGAAGCGAGAGTTGGCTCCTTGGATCCGCGAGATCGTCGCGTTGATGCGAATGGAAAGTTTTCTCGAGCCAGAGTCGCAGGATGACGAACTTGCCCGATCGGACATACATCGTCGGCTCGAATTCAAGCTTGGCCAGTTCCAGTGGGCTCCTTTATGGAACCAACGAGCTGCTTCCGACGCGAAGGTTGTGGGAGCGTACGTCGGACGCGAGTACGCGATGGCGAGATGGCTTTGGACCGAACCCTCCGAACCAATCCCTGCGCCTGTCATGGAGGCACTCCGCGACGGGTTGCATCATCTGGAAGTGGAAGCAGGACCAGGCATTGCCGACGAGATGATCGGGATGATTCTGGCGGCGCGTGAAACGGCCAAAGGTGATCCATCGTTGATCAATATCGACGCTTTGACGGAGCCGTACGCTACGATTCTGAAGAAGGTTTTGGAGCGCCCGCTGACGGAAGTCGCTGAGTTTTTGGACGGCTTCCGGCTGCCGATAGTTCGTCGCGCCACTGATAATGAGGTGTGGGCGCGAGCGTTCATCACGTCGTCTGTATGCGCGGTAATTTACAACGACTGGCCTCAAATCCAGGAGCAGAAGCCGGTTTCGAAGCTTTGCGAGTATATCTTGGATCGAATCCCTCCACGGCTCAGCAAAGGAATCAGGAGCAACGAACAATCACGTGCAGCCTTCCAAGAAAGCGTGCGGAAGCTTTGCAACGAGGTGGGCTTCTCAACTGGCGAGCGCGGGCGACCGAGGAAGACAAAAACTCGGCGCAGAGGGGCCTAATCCGTTCCGTATTTCGGGTGTGTCGTGGCGCATAGCGTCGCGGCATGAATGAAGCCAGAATCCTCTTCGAAGCTCCGAAGCTTGCCCTGACGCGCGTTGAGGCAGCGGACGCGCTCAACATCAGTCCGGCGACATTAGATCGCCTGGTCAAACGCGGGCTGCTGCGCCCGAGTCGCGCGCTGCGGCGTCCGTTGTTCGCGATCGCAGAGATCGAGCGTTTCCTGCGCGAAACGACAGGGGAGGTCTCCTGTGCCTGATCGCCCACGGGCGCCTGCAGTTCAAGAGCGGGAGAGACCGGTTCCGGCCGCGCCAGCGGCCGGTCCGGTCCTTCCTTGTCTTAAATCAGATAACTGCATACGAGCACAAAGAAGGAAGCAGTTGTTTGTCGCTCAGGAGAACATGCGTCTGTACATCGAGAAATTCGGCGTTGATCGCGTCGGATTACTCACAATCACGGTTCCTGGTGAATGTCTGTCGGCACGAGACTTCCAATCACGGTGGCATTCATTTCGTACGAATGTTTTGGTCAAGTTGTTCAAGACCGGGATGTGGGTGCGGGAAAGGCAGATCCGGACGGGCAATCTGCACGCGCACGCAGTCGTGAATTTGGGCCGCGACGTACGAACATCGTTTCCATTCGAGGAGGTACAGCAGGGATTTTACGCGAACGTCGATGCTGAACTGCGCTCGATTTGGAAGCAGCTGCGCGAGAGGGCAAAGGGATATGGCTTCGGCCGAACGGAGCTGCTGCCGGTCAAACGAACCGGTGCAGGGTGCGCACGATACCTGACGAAATACCTGGGCAAAGCCTTCGTCAGCGAGAAGTGCGTCGGCGAAGAACGGTGCAGGCTGTTCGGCGTGTGGGGTGGCGTCCGTTTCGTTCACGCTCGATTCGACTGGGCATCGAGCCGGATCATGCGTCGGCGGAAGCAATGGCTCGCTGAGACCGCTCAGCTTGTCGACACCGACGGCTTTCGCGGACTTTACGGTAACCAGTGGTGGTTCGTTATAGGCGATGCGCTGATGAAGGTGATTTTACCGATTCAATTCTATCAAATCGAGAAACGCGGGAAATATGAGTGGGATGATCTCGGCTGGTTTGCATACCAGGCGGATCTTGGGCGGTATCCCGACCTGATCTCAGATGACGCGCGCCGGCGCCGATCGCTGTTCGACTTCTACTGCGTTGAGGGTGCGGCCTTCGATATGGCGCCGGGGCAAGCCGCTCGTTATGCAATGGGGCGAATCGGGTATTTGGAACAAAATGGCCGCCAACTCGATCCACAGATCTTGCTACGATTGGAAACTGCGATCGAACAGACGGCGAGGAACTGTTCCCCCTAGCTTTTTTGGCTACACCTTTTTGGGCGATGCCAAAAAGGTGTTTTAAACGAGTTTGCTCTCTCGTAGCCTTGCTCCCATGGATGCAGGCCGGCTTCACGAGGTGCTAGAAACGATTCGCCAAGACTACGGGCGCAATCTGATCCCTGACAAGTTGGGCACGTTGGTCGATGCGCTGACGGCGTCAATCTCCACAACCACCGAAGCCAATGCGGTCGCGTTTAGGGACGCACTAGCTGACTTTTACGCGGCGCTTGATCACTCTCCCTTTCGCTCGGCGGTACCGAGTCAAATGGTGATCGTGAAAGAAATGGACGCGTCCGCCCGGTTGGCAGACGGACTCCGCGAGCGTGTGCAGCAGATTCTCGACAGTAACAAC
Source organism: Candidatus Acidiferrum sp. (assembly GCA_035318425.1). GTDB lineage: Bacteria > Verrucomicrobiota > Verrucomicrobiia > Limisphaerales > SIBH01 > JANNGC01. The sequence goes on from DATHEW010000489.1 coordinate 3,460, forward strand.
GTCACGCCGGCGAACGCTTTGACGAAATTAAACAGCGTATTATCAGACGTTAGGCAGTTCGACGCATTGATCGAGCAGACGGTCGTAGGCTTCGAAGAACTCCACCTGCCGTACGATACAGTGCGAGCGGGAGAAACGGAGATTGGCGCGCTCGTCCCCTGGGAGATCATGAATCGAAGTCTTGAAGGACTCGAAGATGAGCTGCACGAGTTCGACAAGGCTCTGAAGATATTCGGCGAGCTAGTTGAGGACAACCCTGAGAGTCCCAAGGTGTCGACGATCGCGTCCAGTAAGTTGCAGATCTTCCTGGAGTCGACACCTGCCATCGCGCTTCGCGTGGCTACCGCGCTTGAACGGTTGTGCGCTTTGTACAAGCAGATCTTGGAAATTAAGGCTTTGAGAAGGCAGCTCGGCGACAAAGCGGTCCCAGAGAAAGTGACAGCTTCGCTTGAGGCGCATGAACAGCAAATGGCCTCGAAAGAGATAGACAAGATCGCCAACGATTTAGTGAAACAGTTCGGGAAGCAGCGGGAATCAGGCCGGAAGAACGAGTTGCGAGTTGGAGTGCGCGCGGCGCTAAAGTTTTTCGCAACTCAGATCGATTTGGGGGTCGACATGGAAGTTCGTTCTGAACCACCGAAGGCTGAGGCCCCGGTCGAAGGTGCGGCTGAGGTAGCGCCCAATCCCAAAGCGACACGAGCTCTCGAAGAGGCGCGAAACGTTTCGATTCGCATCAAAAACGCTGGAGCAGCTATGAGGAGTCTTACGCGCGCAGAAGGTTCGATTCTCACACTCGACCAGCCGGCAAGCGTTGAAGTCAAAGGCAAAAGTGAAGACGAAGGCGAAGGCAAAGCCGCGGGCACTGCCTAATTCGCAGAAATGGTTTTGGTTTGTTTGTGTCACCCCTTGTGTCACCCGGCGCGGCGAAAAGAAATGATTTGTGATTACCAGAGATGACGCTTGTATCACGGCAACGCGCTGGCCGCGAACGGCTTGCACGCTTGCGCAGTTTCGAGAGTATGCGTGAGGAAATGGCCGATTCGCGTTAGGAAACCCTTGTTCTATCCGTTGAACTACGGGGACGAATGGAATCGGCGACTCTCGATTTGCGGGGGAGGTTTTGCAATACACGCGTCGCTTTCCTGCGGTCGCGCCAAATAAAAAGCGAGCGCACACGGACAGCTTCCGCATCGGTTGCGTTTTGAAGGCAATGGAGTGGATCGAATATCTGCAATGGCCCGCCATGCTGGCCACCCTCTCAAGCGCGTGGCTCGTCGCTGCCCAGTCGAAGACCCGGCGCCGATGGGGCTTCTGGATTTTCCTCCTCAGCAATGCGCTCTGGATCGCATGGGGCTGGCACGATCACGCCTACGCCCTCGTTTGCCTTCAGGTCGGGCTCGCCGTTCTCAATCTTCGCGGCGTCTCGAAGAACGAGTGACGCGCTCGTCCGTTCGCTGTGCCGCCAAGGATGTTCACGCTCACCGGCATGATCCCATTGATTAGCTTCTTTGGAAAAAGCTAGGGCACTCCGTTGCCGGCCGACGCCTTTACCTGGCTCACATCTGTCCCGTTGACCGTGCCGCTGGCATTCACGTCGCTGCGGAAGTTTGCCGCGGTTACCGGCAAACCGGACTGGGTTTTGACCTGCGTGATGTCAGTTGCATTCACGGTCCTGCTCCCGTTGGCGTCGCCGATCAGCATTCTCGCGCTTAGCGTCATCTCGGGCAGGACTTGCGAAAAGCTGTCGGTTACCTGGCTCAACTTGATGGTCAGCTTCTGCGCATCCGTGACGTTGCTGAGGTTGAGCGTCATCGTGTTGCCCTCGAACACGGGCTTTCCCGCGATACTTCCGATCCCACTCGTCACGCTCGCCGTGCCGCTAACCAGCGGATTGCTGAACGCGACGATGAAGGTGTGATGGCCGCCGCTTTCCCGGCATTCCACGCCGGGCTCGTCGGTCAGGGGCAAGTCAATATCGAAATCGCCGGCGCTGCCGTGCGTCTTGCGCGAAATGGCGGATGCGAATGAGAGCGGCGCGCAAGGCGCCGGAGCTTCGATGGGAACGGTGATCGGCGTGCCGGTTTTGAAGAACCCGAGTGTCGCCTGCGCCGGCTGCGGCGGACGGTTGGAATCGAAGCGGAAGTTATACATCGTGCCCCAGCGAATGGCATTCGC
>DATHEW010000490.1:0-8243 GCA_035318425.1 Candidatus Acidiferrum sp.
CTGTCCATCGCTACAAGGCAAAAGACTTGCGCCAAAAAATGACCGTGAACCGCCAGTTCAGTCGATGTTTTGCGCAACGCTTCGCGTTGAGCGTGGCGATGCTTTGTCTTTTCGGTCTCACAGCGAATGGCGCGACGGTGACGGCCACGATCGATCGTCCCGCCATCTCGTTGGGCGAAAGTGTCACGCTGACGTTGTCCGTGGAAGGCGGGCAGATTGGGCGTCCGAACCTCCCGGCGATTCCGAATTTCAACCTTGGACCGAGCACCGGCGTCAGCACGTCCATCGTGAACGGACAGGTTCGGCAGTCCTTCACCTACGATCTGATCCCGACGCAAGCGGGTGACATCGTGATTCCTTCATTGCAGTTGAATGTGGGCGGACAAATCAGCGCGACGCAGCCAATCACCGTCAAGGTTCTTAAGCCTGGCGAGGCAACCCCGGGCGGTGCTTTGCCCCCCGCATTCGCGAAGATCATCGCGCCGAAAACAAATCTCTACGTCGGCGAAGTCATCGAAATTCAAGTGCAGGTCTATTCGCAGGAAGGGCGGATCAATCAGTATCCACAGTTGCCGGCGGACTCGGGGTTCACGATTGGCAAATGGCTCAAGCCGACCGAGCAACGCGTCGCGTTGAGCAACCAGGGTTACACCTTGATCACGTTCCGTGTGCCCATCGTAGCAGTGAAGGCTGGCGCCCTCAGCATCGGGCCGGCGACGCAGCCGATCATTGTCCCGGATCGCGGACGGCGCGCCGATGTTTTCTTCGGCACGGCGCAGAAAGAGATTCGCGTGATCGCGGAGAAAGTTTCTGCCGTGGCGCTGCCATTGCCATCCAACAATGTTCCCGCAACGTTCAGCGGAGCGGTCGGCGAATATGCCGTCACTGCCACCGCCGCGCCGACCAGCGTCGCCGTCGGCGATCCGATCACCGTGCGCGTGCAGGTGAACGGTCGCGGCTGGCTCGATGCGGTCACCATTCCGCCGCAACCGCAGTGGCGCGACTTCAAAATGTATGCGCCCAACGCGAAAGTGGAGGGACAGGACCAGAACAACTTCAGTGGCACAAAGATGTTCGAGATTCCGGTCGTGCCGCAAACCGTTGCGATCAAAACGTTGCCGCCGTTCGCATTCAGCTACTTCGATCCCGATGCCGCCACGTACAAGACCATCACCACGCCGGCCATTCCGCTCAACGTCAGTGCGAGCGCGGGAGGAACGACACCGTTGCCTCAACTCACGGCAACGAATACGACTGAACCCACACCGATGAGTGACATCGCGCACATCAAGGTGAATCCCGGCGCGGCCATGATCTCGGCGCCGTTGATCACGCGGCCGTGGTTTATCGCGCTGCAACTGGTTGCTCCAGCGCTGTGGCTTGGCCTGTTGGTGCGTCGCAAGCGCACGGAATCGCTCGCCAATAATCCGAAGCTTCGCCGCCGCCGCGAGGTGCAAGCGCTCGTTCGTGATTCGCTCGCCAGGTTGCGCGAGCACGCCGCGGCCAATCGTTCCGACGAGTATTTCGCCACACTGTTTCGCGCGTTGCAGGAGCAGATCGGTGAACGTCTGGATGTGCCGGCGAACTCGGTGACTGAATCGGTAATCGACGAACGATTGCGTCCTGCGGGATTAACCGACGTCACGTGCCGCTCGCTGCACGAGTTGTTTCAGGCGGCAAACCTCGCGCGCTATGCGCCGGTGAAATCGAGCCATGAATTGAACGTGCTGACGTCAACGGCTGAAGGCGTCTTACGCGAATTGCAGCAGTGGGAAAGAACGCGATGATGCTGCGATGGTTTGCCTGCCTCATCCTGCTGGTCGGTTTGCTCGCGGCAAAGGGCGCTGATGCGCAAAGCGATTTTGCGGCGGGCAACAAGGCTTACGAGCAAGGAAGATTTGCCGAAGCGGCCACGCATTACCGGGCCGCTCTCACGAATGGGATGGCGGGTGAAGGCACATGGTTTAACCTGGGCAATGCCGAGTTCAAAGCGGGACGTCTCGGCCCCGCCATCGTGGCTTACCGGCGGGCCGAGCAGATCACGCCGCGTGACGCGGCGTTGCGCGCGAACCTTCACTTCGCGCGCAAGAAAGCGACGGGCGAAGATGATCCTGTTGCGCCGCTGACCTTTCAAATCCTGCGCTTCCTCACTTTCAACGAATGGACCGGGCTGGCTGGCGGAATCATCAGCGCGTTGTTTTTGGTTTTGGCCGCGGCTGAAATGCGCGGAGTTCGCGCGGGCCGCGGGTCAATCAGCCTGTTCGCGCTGCTGGCCGTCGGCTTCTCCGCTGGGACAGCGGGCAGTTATTTCGATCGCAATCTCCGCCGTGAGGGTGTCGTGATTGTTAAACAATCCGCGGTGCGCTTTGGACCGCTGGAAGATTCGCAGACTGCTTTCCAACTTAATGAGGGCGTCGAAGTTCAAGTCACCGAAGCGACTGCCGAGTGGCTGCAGATTCGCGATGAACGCGATCGTGCGGGATGGACGAGACGTCGTGACATCACGCTCGTTTTGCCCTGACGTTTTTCAATCAACCTCGGTAGTTGTGGCGATCACTGTTTCGTGTTCGTGGCATTCCAGCCATTCCTGAAACCACTCGGACTCCTCCCAATCGCGTGAGGTATTTTCTGTTGAGCTGTCTCTTTCCAAATCAACTGTTCCCTGCTGACTCATAATTCCCTCCGCGTGTTCATCAGCAGCACGGCTGCCAACACGCCGGCCATCGCATCATTTGCCTGGAACGCGGTGCGATGCGTCCTCGCGTTGCAACGCGCCGGAGCAGGAAAGAATTTTGCGCGAACATTGACATCACGGCGCAGGTCGGGATTTTTAGCGCCGCAAAGATGTCGAAGCTCGCTGCACAGAAAACTGAATTGAATCCCGCCGCGCCGGTGCCAGCGCGCGTTCTCGAAAATGGTGCCATGCCGATCAAGCTCATCTCGACCGACTTCGATGGAACGCTTCACGCCGACCATGAAGATCCGCCGGTGCCGCTTGATCTCCAGCACATGATCGCGGCGCTGCAATCGCGCGGAGCGAAGTGGGTGATCAACACCGGCCGCGACTTGTCGAGCCTCATGGAATCGCTGGGCCGCGCGCGACTGCGGATCAAGCCTGATTACCTCGTGGTGGTGGAACGGGAAATTTATTGTCATCGCGAGACGCAGTATCTCGAGCTGCGCGGGTGGAACGACAAGTGCCGTTCGATGCACGAGGAGTTGTTCGCGCGGATCCGCAGCGAAGTTCCGCGTCTTGCGCAGTGGGTGAACCAGCGCAAGCGAGCCACGGTTTACGAGGATTCATTCTCTCCCTTCTGCATCATTGCCGAGCACAACGATGAGATGGATGTGATCCAGGAGATGATGGAAGGCTTCGCGGCCGAAGTGCCCGGACTGGCGACGGTGCGCAACGATGTTTACGCGCGGTTCAGCCATGTCGCTTTCAACAAAGGAACGGCGCTCGCCGAACTGGCGCAGTTGATCGGCGTGACGCCTGAAGAAACGTTCGCTGCGGGCGATCACTACAATGACATTCCGATGCTCTCCGGCTTGCACGCGAAGTGTATTGTGTGCCCGGACAACGCCATCCCGCCGATCAAGCAATTGGTGCGCGAGCAGCAGGGCTATGTGAGTCACCAGCCGTGGGGGCATGGGGTCGCACGAGGTCTCGAACACTACTTGTCGCGTTAGCTTTTCCGAATTGCATTAAACCCGCCGCCCATAAACGCCGACTAAAAAAGGAGTTTATGGCTAACAACCCCGATCAGCAGGCGCGGAGCGCTTCCCCTGGCGTACGCCGGAAACGCAGGTGGCCTGCGTTCACGCTGATCACTGGCCTGCTGGTTTTGACGATGCTGATATCGATCGTCGCGGCGCAGGCGAGCGATATGGGCTGGCCTGAAGGGATGGAACGCGGCAATGGCTTGCCCGGCGATTGGCTCCTGACGTGGCTTCCCGTGCTCGGTGGAGTCGGCCTGGGCATCGGTCTGGTGCTGCTGTGCTTGCGAGTGCGCAAGAGTCTGAGGTCGTTTCGGCGGCGATTCCGCCCGGTGATATCGGTCGCGGCCTCGGGGGATTCGAGTGGGCGTTACGAAGCACTGTTCGAGAATGCGAATGATTTGATCCAGGGCATCGCGCTGGGCGGCAAGCTTCTTTACGCGAACACAGCGTGGCACGAACTACTGGATTACAACGAGCAGGAAATGACGAAGCTCACGATCTTCGACGTGGTGAGCCCGGACTTGGTGGAGGGTTTCAAGGAGAGTTTCCAGCGCGCCACAGTGGGCGTGAAGATTAAGAGCCTCGATACGACATTTATTTCCAAATACGGAAAGCGGATCGTCGTCGAAGGCAGCCTTCACGCTGAACTCGTGGATGACCGGCCCGCTTCAATCCAGGCGATCTTCCGCGACATGACAGAGCGCAAACGCGCCGAGGCGGCATTAAAGCAGTCCGAGGAACGGTTCTCACGTGTGTTCGCCGCGAGCCCAATTGCGATCGCGATCTGCACCATTGATGGCGGCCGAATGCTCGACGCCAACGAAAGTTTTCTCACGATGCTCGGTTACGATCGCAATGAAATCGTGGGCCGCACGGATTTGAAACTTGGCTTCTGGAGCAGTGAAGCCGATCGCGAACGCGTTCTGCAGAAGGTCACCTCGGGCCAGATTGTCCGCGACGAACAGTGCAAGCTCCGTCCCAAAAGGGGCGAGGAACGCCAGGCGCTGATCTCCGCGGAAGCCATCGATGTCAACAACGAGCGTTGTGTGCTGCTGATCATTCACGACAACACGGAGCGGTTGAACCTTGAAGCGCAATTGCGTCAGGCGCAAAAGATGGAAGGCATCGGCCAACTCGCCGCGGGAATCGCGCACGACTTCAACAACATCCTCACGATTATCCAGGGCCACGTGGCGCGATTGAAGGTCGGGCAGGTGGACCAGAAAGTTCGCGACTCGGTCGAGCAGGTGCTGATTGCGGCGGATCGCGCGGCGACTTTGACGCGGCAGTTGCTCACGTTCTGCCGCAAGCAGGCGATGGTGGCGAAGGTCGTCGATCTCAACGAAGCCGTGGCCCACGTGAGCACGATGCTCGAGCGCATCCTCGGTGAAGACATCGCTCTCGATGTGAAGCTCGGGAATAACGTTCCATGCATTGATGCCGATGCAGCGATGCTCGAACTGGCGTTGATCAACCTTGCGTGCAACGCCCGCGATGCGATGCCCAAGGGCGGCAAGCTGAGCATCACGAGCGCGGCCGTGACGGTTCCCGAAAGCCATAGTCAGCATCAACCCAAGGCACAAGCGGGGGATCATGTTTGTTTGAGCGTGAACGACACCGGCTGTGGCATGACCCCTGAAACATTGCGCCGCATCTTCGAACCGTTCTTCACGACGAAGGACATCGGCAAAGGCACCGGCCTCGGTCTCGCGACGGTTTATGGAATCGTGGACCAGCATCACGGCTGGATCGAAGTGACCAGCGAGTTGAACAAAGGCACGACGTTCAAGATTTATTTACCCCAGAGCACTCGCAGCCGACCAGCGCACACAGAATCAACGGCGAGCAATGGCCAGGAAACGGCGGAGCCTGCGAAGCTTGTCGGCGGCAAGGAAACGATTCTGCTGGTCGAAGATGAAATGGCGTTGCGCGAACTCGCACGTGTGGTTTTGGAGGATTGCGAATACCGAATTCTCGAAGCCGGCTCAGGCGTCCAAGCCCTCAAGGTCTGGGAAAATCATAAGCACGAAATCGACATGCTCCTCACCGACATGGTGATGCCGGAAGGAATGTCTGGTCGCGATCTTGCGGAGAAGCTGCAAGCCGAGAAACCAGGGCTGAGGGTTCTCTACTCCAGCGGCTACAGCCCTGACGTGGTGGGCGGGTATTTCAAATTGCCGGAGAATTGTTTCTTCCTGCCGAAACCCTATCTGCCGCCCAAACTGGCCGGTGCTGTTCGTGAATGTCTCGATAACGTGAAGCTGCCGAGTGTCGAACCACTGGCTGCCTGACCTTTCCCGCTACGCGACGACGATATTCACGAGCTTCTTCGGAACGACGATAATCTTCTTCACCGACTTGCCGTGGATGAACTGCTGAACTTTTTCTGCCTTCAATGCCGCGGCTTCGATCTCCTGCTGCGTGGCCGTCGCTGACACGCGGATGACATCGCGAAGCTTTCCATTCACTTGCACGGGAATCTCCAGAGTGTCTTCGACCAGCAGCGCCGGATCGTATTTCGGCCAGGGAGCGTAGGCCAATGACGAATGGCGAATGACGAATGACGAATGGCGAATGACGAATGACGAATCCAGTTTGCTCCAGAGCTCCTCCGCAATGTGTGGCGCGAATGGGTGCAGCAAAATCAGAAATTCACGCAGCACCGAAACCGGTCGGGTTTGCCACGCCGTCGCTTCATTCACAAACACCATCATGGCGGAGATCGCGGTGTTGAAGCGCAAGCCGTCCAGGTCCTCCGTGACTTTCTTGATGCAACTGTGGAGAACCTTGAGTTGCTCTTTCGTTGCTTCAGATTCCGTGACGCCAAGGTGCAGCTTGATCAAATCGAGCAACTCATTGTGTTGCTCTGGTTTCTCTGCGGTCGTTAAGGACTGCTCGAATTCCACTTCGCTCTTCTCATCCACGAACAAGCGCCACACGCGTCCGAGGAAACGGTAAACGCCTTCCACGCCTTTCGTGTTCCACGGCTTCACCATTTCGAGCGGACCCATGAACATTTCATAAAGCCGAAACGCGTCGGCACCGTACTCGATGAGAATGTCATCAGGATTGATGACGTTGCCGCGTGACTTGGACATCTTCTGTCCGTCCTCGCCGAGGATGAGTCCCTGGTTCACGAGTTTGAAGAACGGCTCCGGCGTGGAGACGTAACCGAGATCGAACAAGACCTTGTGCCAGAAGCGCGCGTACAGCAGATGCAACACGGCGTGCTCCGTGCCGCCAACGTAGAGGTCCACGCCGGGAGTCGAAGGTCGAGAGTCGAACGTCGAACGCTGCGACTCTGGCGTTCGACCTTCGCCGTTCGCCGTTCGACTTCCCGTTCCCATCCAATACCGTTCGGCCTCGTTGCTGACGAACGCGCTTTCATTCGCGGCATCGAGATACCGCAGGTAATACCAACAACTGCCCGCCCACTGCGGCATCGTGTTCGTTTCGCGCACCGAGCCGTCCGGCAAATTCACCCAATCCTGCGCGCGTGCGAGCGGTGGCTGGCCGTCGGGCGTGGGCTTGTAATCGTCCAGCGCGGGCGGCAGCAAGGGGAGTGCGCTCTCCGGTAACGCTTCGTGATACGTGTTCCCGTTCGCGTCCTTCTTCCACACGATGGGAAACGGCTCGCCCCAATAACGTTGCCGGCTAAACAGCCAATCACCCAGCTTGTAATTGATGGTCTGGTATCCGCGTCCGTTCGACTGGAGCCAAGCAACAATCCTTTTCTTTGCCTCGGGCGTAGCTTGGCCGTTGAGTGAGACTTCTGCACTGGTTGAATTGATCGCGGTGCCTTCACCAGTGAAGCATTCTCCACCAACTGCGTCAGTTCCGGTAACAACGTCGCAGATTTTCAATCCGAACTTCTTTGCGAACTCAAAGTCACGATCGTCATGCGCGGGAACAGCCATGATCGCTCCGGTGCCGTAGCGCATCAGCACGTAGTCCGCGATCCAGATTGGAATCTGTTCATCATTAACAGGGTTAGTCGCATATGCGCCGGTGAAAACACCGGTCTTCTCTTTGGCAAGCTCAGTTCGCTCAAGATCGGACTTAGCCGCGATTGAGGCGCGATAAGCTGCCACTGCGTCTGTTTGTCCCTCAGTTGTGAGGTCATCTACCCAAGGGTGTTCAGGCGCGAGAACCATGTAGGTTGCTCCAAACAGTGTGTCTGGTCGTGTTGTGAAAACGCAAATGATGTGGTCAGCCGTTCGACCAGTTGTTTGGAACCTGATGAGCGCTCCTTCGCTCTTGCCAATCCAGTTTCGCTGCATCTCCTTGAGCGAGTTGCTCCAATCAATTGTATCGAGGTCTTTGAGTAATTTCTCGGCGTAGGCAGTGATCCGTAGCATCCACTGCCGCATCGGTTTGCGAACTACCGGAAAGTTTCCGACTTCGCTCTTACCGTCGACTACTTCCTCGTTCGCCAACACGGTGCCGAGTTGTTCGCACCACCAGACTGGCGATTGGCTTACGTAGGCGAGACGCTTGGAATCGCGATAAGCACGCCGGCGGTT
>DATHEW010000491.1:0-12268 GCA_035318425.1 Candidatus Acidiferrum sp.
TGGCTGAATTGATCAGCCGTGAGAACCAGGCTGAGGTCGCGCTTGCGAACTTGAGAGGGAGTGGTTATGGCGAGGATCACTTGGAAGTCAAAGCGATCACGGACACGTTGCGCGTGCTTCGGCGACAGGTGGAGGATCGATTGGACGGGCTGCTCATCGGGATCAAGACGGCGTTGGAGACAGATCGGGCCATCGCCGATTCGTATGGCAAACAGGTCGAGACTCTGACTCAGGAAGACAAAGCCAAATACGCACGTACTCGCCCGTACTATGATGCGAAAGAGGAGTTGCGGCGGATCAAAGACCAGCGAGACAAGCTCGCGCTCAATGTCACATCTCAGGAACTCGAGATGCATCTTCCGCAGAAAGGCGCAGTGGAGTTTATCGAGCCGGCGGTGGCCAACTCCGTTCCCGTAAAGCCTGACAAGAAAACGGTCATTCCGCTCGGCGTCGTGGCTGGATTGATCATCGGAATCGGGCTCGCGTTCTTCATCGAATATCTCGACACGAGCGTGAAGACGATTGATGACGTGGAGCGCGCGCTCCAGGCGCCGGTGCTCGGTGTCATTCCGCAGAATGTCGGTTTGCTCATCGATGAAGGCCCGGAGAGTCCGCACGGCGAAGCGTATCGCGTGCTGCGCACGAACGTGCTCTTCAGCCGCAAAGATCCGAAGCTGAACACCGTTACCGTGGTCAGCGGCGGCGCGGGCGAAGGCAAGTCCACGACGATCTTCAATCTCGCAACCGTGTTTGCGCAAAATGGCCAGCGCGTGCTGGTGGTCGATTCCGACCTGCGCCGTCCGAGTTTGCACAAGTTCCTGAAGCTCTCGAACTCGATCGGCCTCACGGATTTTCTCCTGCGTCGCAACACGCTCGAGGAAGTGATTCAGCGCACTCAGATGCCGACGATGGATTTTCTACCGAGCGGCCGTTTACCGAGCAGTTCGCTGGGCATCCTGAGTTCGGTGCAGATGAAAGAACTGATTCGCGATGTGAAGCGTCGTTACGATTTCGTGTTCTTCGATTCACCGCCGATCATGGGTGTGAGCGACGCGAGCATTCTCGCGAGCGAAGTGGACATGGTGCTGCAAGTCATTCAGTACCGCCGCTATCCGCAGCCGATGACGATTCGCGCCAAGCAGATGATCGAGAAAGTCGGTGGGAATCTTCTCGGCATCGTGTTGAACAACATCAACATGTCGCAGGACGAGAACTACTACTACTACAGCGGTTACTACTACGACTATTACACGAAGGGCGAATACGCGTCCGACGACAAGAAGATCAAGGGTGGCAAGGCTGAGCCCGCGCTGATTGCTGACGCTGACGCCGGCAAAGTCGAGATCAAGTCCAAGTTCTAGTTGTGCGCAAATTGGCACGCTGTTAAGCATCAAGCAAAATGATGAACTGGAAGGGTTTGATTACGGCACTCACGCTGTTGGCGGCGGCGGCGGGATGGACAGGTTGCGCGCTGCTGGGCAGCGGCGACGACAAGAAGCTCGAGCCTTACATCTGTCAGTCAGACGTAATCCGTGTAGGGGAGACGGTGCGGATCAGCTTTTACGATGCGCCGGGCAACGATCCCATTCTCGGAGCAGACAAGGATTTCCCGGTTCGGAACGACGGAACGATCAACGTGCCTCATCTCCAATCGGTGGCAGCAGCGGGCAAGACGTATGGGGCGTTGGAACGGGAATTACAAACCAACTACGTACCGAAGTATTTCGGCCGGTTGACGATCGTGATCAAGCCCGGCGACCGCTTGTACACCGTGGCTGGCGAAGTGAAGAGCGAGGGACGGCAAATTTACCTCGGCGAAACGACAGTGCTGCGAGCGATCAGCAGTTGTGGCGGATTCACGGAGTACGCCAATCGGCGGAAAGTGAAGATCCTCCGCGCGACCGGCGAGACGGAGATCGTTAATTGTCGCAAGGCGGCCGATAACCCGAAGTACGATCGCCCCATCTGTCCGGGCGATCACATCGTGGTGCCTCGGAGTTTGTGATTCAGCTTCAAGTCATTTCAGGCAAAACGGCGGGCGGCGGTATCGTTGCCCGCCGTTTTCCTTTTGTGATCGGACGCGCCGGGGATGCGAATCTGTGTCTCGACGATGCCGGGGTGTGGGATCGGCACGTGGAGATCACCTTCGATCGCCGGGAAGGGTTTGCTTTTGTCGCGCAACCAGGCGCTTCGCTATTGCTCAATGGCGAGCGGGTCCAGGCCGGGAAACTTTGCAACGGCGACTTGATTGAAATTGGCGCGGCGCAGTTGCGTTTCTGGCTCGCGCGCAGCGAACAGAAGACGATGCGCGTTCGCGAAGCGTTGACCTGGACAGCGTTGATCGCGCTTTTCGGCGCGCAGATTTGGCTGATTTACGCGCTCCTGCGCTAACTTTTTCGCTGCGCGGAAAAAACATCTGCCCGCCCCGAAAAAGTTGTTGCACGCAAAACTTTCATTGGTATGTTCTGCGCTCCCTTGGCCCGGGCACGGGTGAAGGACAGCAAATAAATCGGCAGGCCGATAACTGATCGCCCCTCCGGGCGCAGGATTGATGGTCTGTTCGCTCCAGGCTGTGAACTTGGGAAGGTTTTAATTTTTTATGCCAGTGAAGACATTTAGACCGCTGACGCCGTCAACGCGATACATCACGATCGCGGACTACAGCGACATCACGAAGACGAAGCCGGAGAAGAGTCTCGTCGAGATTCGCAAGAAGTCTGGCGGGCGCAATCATTACGGTCGCGCCACCGCGCGGGGCATCGGCGGTGGACATAAACAGAAAATCCGTATCGTCGATTTCAAACGCCAGAAGCACGGTGTCGAAGCATCGGTGACTGCGATCGAGTATGATCCGATTCGCACGGCGCGTCTGGCATTGCTGCAGTACACGGATGGTGAGAAGGCGTACATCATTGCCGCCGCTGGCCTGCAGGTCGGTGTGAAGCTGATGAGCGGACCGAATGCCGCGCCTGATCTTGGCAATTGTCTTCCGCTCGCAAAAATTCCGGTCGGCATCGCGATTCACAATATCGAGATGCACGCGGGCAAGGGCGGACAAATCGTTCGCAGCGCTGGCTCATCGGCAACGTTGATGTCACGCGATCAGGGTTACGCGCAGATTCGGTTACCATCGGGTGAGATTCGCCGCATCCAGGAAGATTGTTACGCCACGATCGGGCAGGTTGGAAACGCGGAGCACGAGAACGTGGTTCTTGGCAAAGCCGGCCGGTCACGGCATCGCGGCATTCGCCCGATCACACGCGGTGTGGCCCGTAATCCAGTTGATCATCCGAACGGAGGCGGCCAAGGCAAGTCGAAGTCCGGCGGCGGTTGGCAGCAACTCACCTCGCCGTGGGGTTTGCAGGCCAAGGGCTTGCGCACACGCGTCAAGACGAAGTATTCGAATCGGTTCATCGTTGTGCGCCGGGATGGTCGTCCTTTGAAGTCACGCTAGGAAATATTTGAAGTATGGGTCGCTCGATTAAAAAAGGTCCGTTTATTGACCATCATTTGATGGACAAGATCGTGAAGGCAAAGGACGTGAAGTCCAAGACGCCAATCAAAACGTGGTCACGGCGTTCGATGATCACGCCGGATTTCGTTGGGCTCACGTTCAATGTTCACAACGGCAAAGTGTTCAATCCGGTTTTCGTCACTGAAAACATGGTCGGACACCGGTTGGGGGAATTCTCTCTGACGCGCACGTTCAAGAAACACGGCGCGCACACGGCCAAAGCGGAAGCGAAGTAGTATGCAAGTTCACGCAATTACCAAAAACGTCCGCATGTCTGCGCAGAAGATGCGCGAGATGGTGCGGCAGATTCAGGGATTGTCTGCTATTCAAGCGCAGGCGGTTCTGAAGTTCGTGCCGCGAAAATCGGCGCGCGTTGTGGCCAAGACTTTGGACAGCGCCATTGCCAACGCCGAGAACAACAACGGCGCGAAGGTTGAAAGTTTGAAAGTGAAGGAACCGGTTGCGCAGACGGCGACGTCGTTCAAGCGTTTTACTCCCAAGGCGCGCGGCTCGGCGGGGCCGATCATCAAGCGCAGTTGCCACGTGAAGATCACAGTTTCTGACGAGTAAGTTATGGGTCAAAAAGCAAATCCAATTGGTCTCCGCGTCGCCCTCACCAAGGACTGGCGCTCGAAGTGGTACGCCCAGAAGAAAGATTTCGGCAAACTGCTCGCGGAAGACCGCATGCTGCGCCAGATCCTTAAGAAGAAGCTCGAGTCGGCGTCAGTGCCGAAGATTTTGATCGAGCGCGCGGCGAACCGTTGCCGCATCACCATCCTGACCGCCCGTCCTGGCGTCGTCATTGGTCGCAAGGGGACTGAGATCGACAAGATCAAGGAAGAGTTGTCCAAGATTACAGGCAAGGAAATCTACGTGGACATTCAGGAGGTGAAGCAGCCCGAAACCGACGCGCAATTGGTCGCCGAGAACGTCGCGCTTCAGCTGGAGCGCCGTGTCTCCTATCGCCGTGCGATGAAGAAGACGATCCAGACCGCGATGGATTTTGGTGCTGAGGGCATTAAGATTCGCTGCGCCGGCCGCCTCGGTGGTGCGGAGATTGCACGCGTCGAGCAGTACATGCAGGGCCGCGTGCCTTTGCATACGCTCCGCGCGAACATCGATTACGGCTTTGCCGAAGCGCTTACCGTTTACGGCAAGCTCGGTGTGAAGTGCTGGATTTGTAAGGGTGAGGTCACGAAGAAGGAAGAGCGTCAGGCAAAGCCGGCTCGCCCCATCGAGCCGCCGCAGGCGCAAACTCCGGCCCCAGCAGCCGCGCCGGCTGTTTGAGAAAACAACATTTTAGGAAGAGAGATTTGCTATGCCATTGATGCCCGCAAGAGTGAAGTACCGCAAGATGCACCGCGGCAATCGTGCCGGGCTCGCATCGCGCGGGAACACCGTCGCGTTCGGCGAGTACGGACTGATGTCGTTGGAGCGTTGCTGGCTCGACACGAAGGTCATCGAGGCGGCGCGTGTTGCTATCAACCGCAACATGAAGCGCCGCGGCAAAGTGTGGATTCGGATTTTCCCGCAGAAATCTTTCACCAAGAAGCCATTGGAAACGCGAATGGGTAAAGGAAAAGGCCCGCTGGAATCGTGGGTCGCGGTCATTCGTCCGGCGAATGTGTTGTTCGAAGTGGACGGTGTGCCGGTCGCACTCGCTCGTGAGTCGCTGCGCTTGGCGGCTACGAAGCTGCCGATCCGCACCAAATTCATTTCGCGTCACCGGATTGGCTAAGTGCGTATGAAATACACGGAACTCAAAGATTCGACGGTGCAGGAACTCGCAGCGAAGAGCCGCGATTTGCGCCAGGAGATTTTCAATCTGCGTTTGCAACAGGCGAGCAGCCAGCTCGAGAAGCCGGCCCGCCTGCACACGATTCGCCGCGACATCGCGCGCATCGAGACGAAGATTTCGGAATTGCGGAACAAGGAAACCGCGAAGAAGGCTTAATTTGTATGGTAGACACTGTTGAAACCCAAACGGAAACGAGCCGCGGCAACCGCAAGGAGCGCGTCGGTGAAGTGATTTCGGCCAAGATGGCCAAGACGATCGTGGTGCGTGTAGAGCGGCGTTTTCCGCATCCGCAGTTCCGCAAGGTCATCACGGCCTACACGAAATTTTACGCGCATGATGAGAAGAGCGAAGCCAAGCCTGGCGATCGCGTGCGCATCCAAGAGACGCGTCCGCTCTCGAAGCTGAAGCGCTGGCGTCTAATTGAAGTGGTCGAGCGCGGCGAGCAACTCGCTCCCGTGGCGGCCGAAATGAAGTAAGGATTTTTCTATGTTACAGATCCGTTCAATTTTGGATGTGGCCGACAACACCGGCGCGAAACGCGCCGCGGCGATCGGTGTCCTGGGTCGCAACCAGATGTATGCCGGCATCGGTGACATCATCAAATGCCACATCAAGGAAGCCGCACCGGACGGCTCGGTGAAAAAAGGTGAAGTTCATGACGCGGTGGTCGTGCGCACCCGGCAGACGATTCGTCGCAGCGACGGCTCATGTTTGCGTTTCGATTCGAACGCGATCGTGATCATCGACAAGGAAAAGAATCCGAAGGGCACTCGTATTTTTGGACCTGTTGCACGCGAACTACGTGACAAGAAGTTCATGAAGATCATCTCACTCGCGCCGGAGGTTATTTAACATGCAGAAGACTCACGTTAAAAAGGGCGATGATGTGGTCGTCATTGCCGGCTCGCAAAAAGGCAAACGCGGCAAGGTCATCGAAGTGTCACGCGCCAAGCAGCGCGCCATCGTGGAAGGCGTCGCGATGATCAAGCGCCATGTTCGCAAGAACCAGCAGAACCCGAACGGGGCGATCGTGGAGCGCGAAGGCACGGTCCACATTTCGAATCTGATGAAGGCCGAGGTTTTCGATGCGAGCAAGAAGCGCACGAAAGTGGCTGAACCGGCGACTGCCTGAGAATTTTAACGCCTTCGGCCAAACCCGAGAGCGACTGACTAAATGAAAGCAAGACTGCAAGAGAAGTACGAGAACGAAGTGAAGCCGGCGCTGAAAGAGAAGCGCGGCTATAAGAACGTTCATCAGATCCCGAAGCTTGAAAAGATCGTCGTGAACATGGGTGTGAGCGCATCGGCGGAGAAGGGTGCGCTGGAGGATGCCGCAAAGGATCTCCAACTCATCACGGGCCGCAAGCCGGCGACCAACATGTCGCGCCACAGCATCGCGCAGTTCAAGCTGCGTGAGAATATGGCGATCGGCTGCCGCGTAACATTGCGCCGCGCTGAGATGTATGAGTTTTTGGATCGCCTGGTCGCAGCCACGTTGCCGCGTATTCGCGACTTCCGAGGAATTTCGCCGAGGTCGTTTGATGGCCGGGGCAACTACTCGCTCGGCATGGCGGACCAGTCGGTGTTTCCGGAAATCGAATTGGAAAAAATCAAACGCTCGCAAGGCATGGACATCACGATTGTGACGTCCGCACAGACGAACGAGGAAGCGTTCGATCTGCTCAAGGCGATGGGCATGCCGTTCGCGGAGAAGTAAGAAGGAATTTTTGTATGGCAAAGAAAGCCTGGTTGGAACGAAACAAGAAGAAGCAGGAGACGGTGAAGAAGTACGCCGCTCTGCGCGCTGAGTTGAAGGCGAAGGGTGACTACGTCGGACTGACGAAGCTCCCGAAGAACGCCAGCCCGACGCGCGTGGTGAATCGCTGCTCGATGAGCGGCCGCCGTCATGGCTACCTTCGCAAATTCGCGGCGTCCCGTTTGACGTTCCGGGAGGCGGCGCTGAATGGGCTGATCCCCGGCGTTACGAAGGCAAGCTGGTAAACAATTGAGTTCTCGCGCACGTCGCGAAAGCGAGACGGCGAGAACAGGAGATAAAAATGACAGACCCGATTTCAGATATGCTCACACGGATTCGCAACGCACATTCCGCGCTGTTGCCCGCCGTGGAGATTCCGCACTCCAAGATCAAAGAGAACATCGCTGGCATCTTGAAGCAGGAAGGTTACGTGAGCGAAGTGGTGGTTGAAGGAAAACCCAAGAAGATGCTCAAGCTCAAGCTGAAGTACACAGGCCGTAAGCCTGTCATTGAAGGAATCCGCCGCATCAGCTCGCCCGGCCTGCGCAATTACGTTGGGGCGACGGAAGTTCC
This sequence comes from Candidatus Acidiferrum sp., assembly GCA_035318425.1. GTDB lineage: Bacteria > Verrucomicrobiota > Verrucomicrobiia > Limisphaerales > SIBH01 > JANNGC01. Next base: position 7,642 of record DATHEW010000491.1, read on the forward strand.
GCGCGTGTGCAACGGTCTCGGCATCTCGATTCTCTCCACGTCGCAAGGCGTGATGAGCGGCCAGGAAGCGCGCAAGAAGAACGTCGGCGGCGAGGTGCTCTGCTACGTCTGGTAAGCGGTTCATTTTTCAACGATCAACGAACCACGAATTTATGTCACGCATTGGAAAGCAGCCGGTCACGATTCCCGCCAAAGTGAAGGTGGACGTGAAGGGCTCGAAAGTTTTTGTCGAAGGCCCGAAGGGCAAGCTCGACATGGAAATCCCACGCCGTACGTCGCTGAAGATCGAGGGCGGAAATATCGTGGTGAGCCGCGATGGTGAGGATGCAGAAGCCCGCGCCATGCATGGACTGAGCCGCGCGTTGCTGAACAACCTTGTTCACGGAGTGAGCGAAGGTTACGTCAAGAAGCTCGAGATCAACGGCGTCGGTTTCAAGGCTGCGGTTGTGGGAAAAATGGTGAACCTGAGCCTGGGCTACTCGCACCCGATCAATTACGAGATTCCAGAGCAGATCAAAGTGACTGTGGAAGAGAACACCAAGATCACCATTGAAGGTCCGAACAAGCAAGTGGTCGGACAGGTGGCTTCCGAGATTCGCGCGTTTTATCCGCCGGAACCGTACAAGGGCAAAGGCGTCAAGTACTCCGACGAACGCATCGAGCGCAAAGAAGGCAAGACGGTCCAATAACGATTTTGAGCCACGGTCAGGCCCGTGCTCCGACGAACATGACTCCGCAAACGAAGAAAAAACTGAAGCAACTGCGCCGGTATCGCATTCGCAAGAAAGTGTCCGGCACGAGCGAGCGTCCGCGCATGGTGGCGACATTCAGCAACACGCACATCTATGTGCAGTTCATCGACGACGCCATCGGCAAGACGATCGCGAGTGCATCCACGATGCACAAGAACGCGCCCGAGCGAGATACGTTGAGCGCCAACGTGAAGAGCGCGACACTGATCGGAAAGACCGCGGCGGAAATTGCGAAGAGCAAGGGCATCAAGGTCGTTGTGTTCGACCGCGCCGGCACACGTTATCACGGCAAGATTAAAGCGCTGGCCGATGCCGCGCGCGAAGCCGGACTGCAATTTTAATCAAGGAGACATTTACTGTGGCAGACGAAACTCAATCTCAAGCAAGCGCCGGCACTGGCGCGGGTAGCACCACTCCTGGCGGCGGCACTGGTCCAGCGAGCGCCAGCTATGGCGGCTTCGGTGGCGGTGGTGGTGAGCGCCGTGGCGGCTTCGGCGGTGGTTTTGGCGGCGGCGGCGGACGTGGTCGCGGCGGTTTCGGCGGACGTGGTCGTGGTCCGCGTTCGCGGGGCGACCAACCTGAACTCGGCAGCGACGGCAAGCCGTTGAACGAGATGATGGAGAAGGTTGTTTACATCAACCGCTCCGCAAAAGTCGTGAAGGGCGGACGACGCTTCAGCTTCAGCGCGCTCGTGGTCGTCGGCGATAAAAAAGGTCGCGTCGGTGTGGGTCTGGGCAAAGCCGGCGAAGTCGCGGATGCGATTCGCAAAGGCGGCGAAGTCGCGCGCAACAACATGAGTTCAGTGTCGCTGAAGGGTGTCACGTTGCCCCACGAAGTTTATTACGAGTATTGTGGCGCGCAGATTTTGTTGCGCCCGGCATCACCGGGAACGGGCATCATTGCGGGCAAGACCGTTCGCGCGGTCCTGGAATCGGCCGGGCTTAAGGACGTGCTCAGCAAGTCCCTCGGATCAAAGAACGCGGCGAACGTGGTGAAGGCGACGCTCGGCGCGTTGCACAAGCTTCGTTTGCGTGAGGACATTTTCAAAGCACGGGGCATCTCGATCCGAGAGAAGCCGCCCACTCCGCTCGTGCCACCCGCGGAAACCGCAGTCACAGCTTAATTTTTTGATTCTATGCGTTTGCACGATTTGAAACCACGCCCCGGCGCCAAGCATCGCCGCAAGCGTCTTGGCCAAGGTGAATCCAGTGGTCACGGAAAAACTTCAGGCCGCGGTGGCAAAGGCCAGACGGCCCGTTCTGGATCTTCGATCCGTATCGGATTCGAAGGTGGCCAGATGCCGCTCATCCGCCGTATCCCGAAACGCGGTTTTAATAACGCGCGGCATACGACGGCTTATGTGCCGGTGAATCTCGAGGCGCTGAATCAGTTTGATGACGGCGCACGCGTCGATGTCGCAGTGATGCGCGACGCGGGCCTGGCCAACGGACCAGTGAAGCTCGTGAAAATTCTCGGCGATGGTGAACTGAAAAAGAAACTTACGATCGTGGCGCATAAGTTCAGCGCCACCGCGAAGCAGAAGATCGAGGCGGCTGGCGGCGCTGTCGAAGTTATTGCCGTGAAGGTGGGGGCCACCGCCCGAGCCAAAGCCTAAGCTGTCGTCATGTTTAAGAAGATCGCCAGCACGTTCGCGAACTGCTTCAAGATTCCGGAGCTGAAGTCGCGGATTATCTACACGCTCATCATCCTGGCGGTGTGCCGTGTGATATCGATGATCCCGATTCCGGGCATCAACGGCGCGGAGTTGCAGCAATTCTTTGATCAGCAGGCATCGTCCAGCGGCGGCTCATGGGTGGGCATGTATTCCATGTTCACGGGCGGTGCTCTTGAGAAGTGCGCCATCGGCGCGCTCGGCATCATGCCGTATATCAGCGCCACGATCATCATCCAGCTTTTGAGCGCGGTGGTCCCGCGTTTGAGCAAGTTGGCACGTGAAGAAGGTGGTCGCGCGAAGATCGTTCAATACGGACGTTACCTCACGCTGATCCTCTGCATCGGGCAGGGCTTCTTCATGGCTTCGAGTTGGATCAACGCGGGTGCGGGTGGCGGTCTTTTCCAGGGTTTCACGGGCGATCTTCTGCTCCCGATGATGCGTAACAACGTCTGGTGGTACTACATCCAGACGGTGATCATTCTCACGACGGGCACGATGTTGCTCATGTGGTTTGGTGAACAGATCACGGAGCGTGGAATCGGCAACGGGGTGTCGCTCGTCATCACCATCGGAATTCTGGCGCGTCTGCCGCAGGCAGCCCAGGGCGTCATCGACATGTTCAAGGGCGGAATTGAAGGCCCCGTGATTTTCAAAGCGATCGCGCTCCTGCTGTTGCTGGTCGGTGTGATTGCGGCGGTGATCGCGGTGACGCAGGCGCAGCGCAAGATTCCAGTGCAGTACGCGCAGCGCGCTGTGGGTCGCAAAGTTTATCAGGGCGGCACCTCATTCATGCCTTTGCGCGTGAACTATGCTGGCGTGATGCCGGTCATCTTCGCTCAAGCGATCCTGATGTTTCCGGCACCGCTCCTGGCGAAGGCAGGAATGGCGTGGGACATGCCGAAGCTTACCGCTCTGAGCGGGATGCTGCATGAGCGCTCGTTCTTCTATCTGATCCTTTACGGACTGATGATTTTGTTCTTTTCATATTTCTGGGTCGCCACGCAGTTCAACGAATTGCAGATCGCAGATGATCTCAAGAAATACGGGGGCTACATCCCGGGCGTGCGTCCCGGACAAGCAACCAGCTCGTTCCTGCACAATGCCATGAGCCGAATCACCTTGGCTGGCGCGGTGTTCCTTACGGTCATCGCCGTCATCCCAATCATTCTTTACAATCAGATGGGCGTTCCGATTTACGTGTCCCAGTTTTTTGGCGGCACAAGCATGCTGATCATTGTGGGCGTGATGCTTGATACGATGCGGCAAATGGAGTCGCACCTGTTGATGCGGCATTACGATGGGTTTCTGAAGAAGGGTCGGATCAAAGGACGTTTTTAGGAATTTGCGATGTTGGATTTACGAGTTACGAGCCGGTCGGCGTGCTTGGTATCGTAAATCGTAAATCGTAAGTCGTAGATTCAATGATCATTCTCAAAACCGAACGGGACTTGGAGGCCATGCGGCCCGCCTGTTTGGTAGCCGGTGCAGTGCTCGAAGAAGTGGCCCGGTTTATCCGACCAGGCGTGACGACGAAGCAGATTGATGACTTCGCCGAGGACGTGATCAAGAAGCGCGGCGCGAAGAGCGCGTTTCTTGGGTACCGCAAATATCCGTGTCACGTGTGCATCTCGGTGAACGAAGAAGTGGTTCACGGATTGGCAAACGATCGGCGCTTGGATTTTGGCGACATTGTGAGTCTGGACGTTGGAGTTCGTTACAACGGCTTCATCGGTGACACGGCGAAGACGGTGCCGGTCGGTGGATGCGGTGTTGCCGCACAGCGGTTGCTGGATGTGACGGAGCAATCGCTTTACGAAGGCATCGCGCAGGCGCTGCCAGGGAATCGCGTGATGGATATTTCGCGCGCGATACAGCGTTACGTGGAAAGCCACGGGTACAGCATCGTGCGGGAATTTGTCGGGCACGGAGTGGGCAAGTCGGTTCATGAGGAGCCGCAGGTTCCGAACTACGTGGAGGCGGGGAAGAGTTCCCCGAAGTTGCGGCCGGGAATGACGATCGCCATCGAGCCGATGGTGAACGCCGGCCGGCCCGAGGTGAAAATCCTCAAAGACGGCTGGACAGTGGTGACTGTCGATGCTCAATTATCGGCCCATTTTGAGCACACGGTGCTCATCACGGAAGGTGAGCCGGAGATTTTGACGTGCCGGGAGAAGACGCCATCCGCCTTGAAGGCCTCGTA
>DATHEW010000492.1:0-2444 GCA_035318425.1 Candidatus Acidiferrum sp.
CCGCTTCATCACGCAGGAATGTCGGCGGCTCTCATCCATGATCGAGAACGTGCTCGACTTCTCGCGTATCGAACAGGGCCGCAAACAATACGAGTTCGAGCCGACGGACGTGACTGCGTTGGTGGAGCAAACCGTCAACGGAATGCAGCCTTACGCCGCCGAACGCGGAGTGAACCTCGTCGCGAACGTGCCTCGGTCCGAAGGCGAGCACGATCCCTCCCGGCAAGATACCGCGGGCACGTTGCTGGATGGCTCCGCGATTCAGCAAGCGCTCGTGAACCTCATGGACAACGCGATCAAACATTCACCGAGCGGAGATGAAGTCACTGTGTTTTTGGAAATCCCCAATCCTCAATCTTCAATCCTCAATCCTCAATTGCTCCTCTCCGTCCAGGATCACGGCCCCGGCATTCCCGCCGCCGAGCACGAAAAGATTTTCGAGCGCTTCTATCGTCTCGGCTCCGAGTTGCGCCGCGAAACTCCGGGCGTGGGAATTGGTTTGAGCATCGTGAAGCACATCGTCGAGGCCCACGGCGGACGTGTGCGTTTGGAGAGCGAGGTCGGCAAGGGGAGCCGCTTCACGATCGAACTGCCACTGACGAACCACCAAGACACGAAGCCACCAAGAGAATGAAAACCAACTCTCATTCCTTGGTGCCTTCGTGCCTTGGTGTTGAAAAATCATCAGCCCGCGTCCTCATCATCGAAGACGAGTTGCCCATGCGCACGGCGCTCGAAGATTGCCTCGCTGCCGAGGGCTTCCGCGTCATCAGCGCGGCGGATGGCGAGCGCGGACTGGATCGCGCGTTGAAGGAAAAGCCCGACCTGATCCTGCTCGACGTGATGATGCCGCAACTCGATGGCTTCGCGCTCTGTGCCGAGTTGCGCCGTCTTGGACACATCACTCCGGTACTGATGCTCACGGCGAAAGGGCAGGTGCGCGACCGGGTGAACGGCCTCGACGCAGGCGCGGATGATTATTTGGTGAAACCGTTCAGCACCGATGAATTGCTCGCGCGCGTTCGCGCCTTGCTTCGCCGCGCGCATCGCGAAGGTGAGTCCGTGCGCGAACTCATGATGGGTGAGACGCGAATTGATTTCGCCCGCCAGGTCGCGACGCGGAAGCGAAAACGAATTCACTTCACCGCCAAAGAGCTCGCGATGTTGCGCCTGCTCGCGGAAGCGAACGGCGAGACGATCTCGCGTGAAAAGTTTCTCGATGTGGTGTGGGGCTACACCGCGTTTCCGACCACGCGCACGGTGGACATGCACATCGCGTCTCTGCGCCGCAAGCTGGAGAAGAATCCCGACGAGCCGCGCTGGATTAAGACCGTGCATGGTGTGGGCTATCGGCTGGAGCGTGGCTGAAACGAGCAGCCAGCATCTTGCTGGCTCTGGAGAAACGGCACGTTTGCCGTCGTGAATTTACAAATGCGTGACAACGCCTGGAACGAGTTCGTGAAGTGTCACGCGAGACGGAAATGGAATCGTAAGCGTATGAAAATGTTCAACCTGTTGTTCGCAGTGCTGCTGCTCGCCTTCACCGTGAGAGCGGCGGAACCGCTGACGGAATTGCTTCAACGCGGGTTGTTCGAGGAAGAGGCCAACCGAAATCTCGACGCCGCGATCAAGGCTTACGACGCCGTGATCAAGCACTCCGACGAACAACGTAAAGTCATCGCGACCGCTGTGTTTCGCCTCGGCGAATGTTACCGCAAGCTCGGCAGGACGAACGAAGCGCACGCGCAATATCAACGCATCCTCCGCGACTTCACGGACCAGGAGGCGTTGGCGGCGATTAGCCAGTCGTTGCTGCCGCGTGCTGCTGCGCAGACCGCGGCGGTGAAAGTGGTAATGGATCCCGCAGCGGTCGAGCTGTTGCGGCAGGAAGTTGCGCTCGCGGAAAAGCAGGTGCAGTTCGCGGAAAAGAAAGCCCAGGCAAACCTGGCGCCGTTGACCGAAGTGCTCGACGCCAAACGAGACGTGCTGCGCCTGAAACGTTTGTTGCCGGAGAATTCGGCGCCTGCCCAGCAGCGCGAAGTGCTTCAGCAACAGATCGAGCTCGTAAAGAAAACGCTTCGGGAGTGGGAACGGAAGATCGAAGTCGGTGTGCTTCCTCCGGGCGATGAAATCCCGATCAAGCGCGAGTTGGTTGGCCTGCAGCGCGAACTGGCGACGGTTTCTTCTTCACAACCGACGACCGTCGTGAACGCTGGCGAAGCGCCCGGCACGGACGAAGAAGAGAAGGAGGTCCGGCGCATCCAGTCGATGATCAAGGACAGTCCCGACTTGATCAATGCCGCACTCGGAGTGACGGAGGACACGCCGTTGCATCTGGCTGCTTCTCGGGGACAACTCGTGGTGGCTCGGTTCCTTCTCGAGAACAAAGCGAACGTGAATGCGCGCAACAAGCTTTCCGAAACGCCCCTGCATGTCGCGGCGAG
>DATHEW010000493.1:0-7135 GCA_035318425.1 Candidatus Acidiferrum sp.
CCTCTGGCGTTCACGAAAACGTTCGCGATGATCGGCTCAACGTTGCTTGCGGTCACGATCGTGCCGGTGCTCTGCACATGGCTCGTACGCGGGCCATTTCATTCCGAGGATCGGAACCTGATCATGCGCGTGCTGCTGCGCATCTATGACCCGGTGCTGAACTGGGCGTTGCGACATCGCATCGCTGTGCTTGGTTTTGCCGTGGTGTTGCTGGTCGCGGCGGTTGTGCTGGCCGCTGGTCTGCCGCGGCCTGTAGTGCAGAAATTGCGTGACTGGAACCTGCCGCGGATAGCGAAGGCGACGAAGGGAATGGGTCGTGAGTTCATGCCGCCGCTCAATGAAGGATCGTTGTTGTTTATGCCTGTTTTGTTTCCCAGCACGTCGCTCACCGAGATCAAGCGCATCATGGCGTGGCAGGACAAGGTGATGTCGGACATGCCGGAAGTGCTGTCTGTGGCGGGCAAACTGGGACGCGGTGAAACGGCAACCGACCCTGCGCCCATTGAAATGATCGAAACCACGATCATGTTGAAGCCGGAATATCTTGCCACAAACAAGACGTTGCTCGGCTTCATCAAATTTCCGTGGACGATGCGCAACCCGGAATGGCGCGCGGACATGACACCGGAGAAGCTCGTTGCTGAATTGAGCGACAAGCTCACCCACGTGCCGGGTTTCGTGCCGGGATTTCTTCAGCCGATCGAGGGACGCATCTTGATGTTGAGCACCGGCATTCGCGCGCAGGTGGGAGTAAAGATTCTGGGCGACAATCTGGAAGCGTTGCAGGCGAAGGCGTTCGAGGTGGAACGCATCGTTCGTGACGTGGAAGGTGCGACCGGCGTCGCCGCGTCACGAGTGCAGGGCAAGCCCTATTTGGAATTCGAAGTCGATCGTCTCGCCATGGCGCGATTTGGCTTACGTGCCGAAGATGTGTTGGAAGCGGTCGAGGTCGGGCTTGGCGGCAAGAACGTCACGACCACGATTGAAGGGCGCCAGAGGTTTCCGATTCAGGTGCGGCTCGAACGCAGGGAGCGCGAGGACATTGAGCGTGTGGGCGATACGTTGCTCGCCACGCCATCGGGCAAATATGTGCCGCTCGGTCAGGTCGCGAAGATTCGCCGCAACACCGGCCCGAGCGAGATCGCGAGCGAGAACGGGCGGTTGCGCATGTTCGTGCAGGCCAATGTGCAGGAGCGGGATCTCGGCGGATTCGTGAATGAGATTCGCGAACGCATTGCCAAAGAGGTGAAGCTGGAGAACGGGATGACGATCGAATACAGCGGCCAGTACGAGAACCAGATTCGCGCCCAGCGCACGCTGCGCGTGATTGTTCCGGTGGTGATGGTGATCATCTTCCTGCTGCTATTCGTGGTGTACGGCTCGATCAAGGAAGCGGCGCACGTGATTCTGGCGGTGCCGTTTGCGCTGACGGGTGGCGTGTTCCTCCAATACATCCTCGGATACAATTTCAGCGTCGCGGTGTGGGTCGGGTACATCGCGTTGTTCGGCACGGCGATTCAAACGGGCGTCGTGATGGTCGTGTATCTGGAAGAGATGTTGAAGAAGAAGCAGGCCGAGCGCGGCGCGGCGTTCAATCGCGATGATCTCATTCAAGCCATAAAGGACGGTGCGCGTCTGCGGCTGCGGCCAAAGGTGATGACCGTGGCGACGATCGTCGCGAGCCTGTTGCCGATCATGTGGAGCACGCGGACGGGATCTGAGGTGATGAAACCGCTCGCCGCCCCGGTGATCGGTGGGATGGTCAGCAGCTTGATTCATATTCTCATCGTCACACCGGTCATCTTCGCCTGGCTGCGGGAACGGGAGTTGCGGAAGAAGAGCGTGGGCGTTGACTGAGTTTTTCTTGCCGCACTGCAGAGCAAAAAACTGCAGGAACTTGGCAATCGATACGTTGTTGGTTGGGAATGCTTTCGGTTCATTAGAGCTGTCGCCTGAAACCGGGCGGACTGGACGCCGCATTACACGCGGCGATGGATTTGATGTAATGAGCAATTCGTATCCGAAGCTGACCGCGGCCGAAGCCGCCGAACTGATTCACGACCGCGACTCTGTTGCATTCAGTGGATTCACACCTGCTGGAGCGCCGAAAGTGGTGCCCAAAGCGATCGCCGCCCGCGCGACAGCGCTGCATACCGCCGGCGCACCATTTCAGATCGGCGTGTTGACCGGCGCCTCGACTGGCAAGTCGCTCGATGGCGAACTCGCGCGCGCGGAGGCGGTGCGATTTCGCACGCCGTATCAGTCTGATCCCGACCTGCGCAAATGCATCAACGAAGGGAAGACGCAGTTCTTCGACATGCATTTGTCGATGCTGCCGCAGAATGTTCGGTATGGTTTCCTTGGTCCGATCCATTTCGCGGTGATCGAGGCCTGTGACGTCAGTGACAACGGCGAGATCACCCTGACGTCGGGCGTGGGCGCAGCGCCGACGTTCTGTCGTGTCGCGGAAAAGATCATCATCGAATTGAATCGGTTCCATCCGGCGATGCTTCGTGGTTGCCACGACATCTATGAGCCGGAAGATCCACCGTATCGCAATCCGTTGCCGGTGTTTCGCCCGGCCGATCGCATCGGTTCACCCACGATCAAAATCGACCCTAAGAAGATCATCGGTGTGGTGGAAAATGATGCGCCGGACGAGACGGGCTCGTTTGCCGAGGTGGGCGAAACGACGGCGCGCATCGGCCGTAACGTCGCGGACTTTCTTGCCGGTGAATTGAGACGCGGCCTGATCCCGAAACCATTTCTGCCGATTCAATCCGGCGTCGGTGATACCGCGAATGCCGTTCTGCAAGCGATGGGCGAGAATGCCGACATTCCCATCTTCGAAATGTACACGGAAGTGATCCAGGACTCTGTGGTGACGCTGATGAAGAAGGGTAAAGTTCGGTTCGCGAGTGGTTGTTCGCTGACGGTTTCGAACAACGTGCTGAAGGATATTTACGAAAACCTTGAATTCTTCCGCTCGAGGTTCCTCCTGCGTCCGCAAGAGATCACGAACGCCCCCGAACTCGTGCGGAGGCTCGGCTTGATCTCTATTAACACTGCAATCGAAGTGGACATCGCGGGCAACGTGAACAGCACGCACGTGCTTGGCCGCAGCATGATGAACGGCATCGGCGGCTCAGGCGATTTCGCGCGCAACGCGTTCCTCTCGATCTTCACCTGTCCGTCCACGGCCAAGGGCGGAAAGATCAGCACGATCGTTCCACTCGTCAGCCATTTGGATCACAGCGAGCATTCAGTGCAGATCATCATCACGGAGCAGGGCGTGGCCGACCTGCGCGGCAAAAGCCCGTGCGAGCGCGCGCGAACGATCATCGAGAATTGCGCTCATCCGGAGTATCGGCCGATGTTGCGGGAGTATCTCACGTTGGGCGGACGGACCCACTCGCCACAGACGTTGAGCGCGGCGTTCGGCATGCATGAAGCATTTTCTCTGAGCGGCGACATGCGCCAGACCGCGTGGAAGAAGTAACTAACGAGTGACAGCCTGCGAACGGCTAAGGTAGCGTCGCCCGCGTGAAAACGTTTTCTCGGTTTTTCAGAGATCACATCTTCAGTGTGTGCATCCTTCTGACGCTGGTCGTGACGGCCAGCGGTTGCCGGTTGTTCCGAAAGAAAGTCCCGGCGCCGCAGCCGACTTACGGCGCGACTTCAGTTAACCCGAACGTTTTCAACCCTGCCGTTACCGCGACTCCACCGGTCAACACGAACAGTTCGCAGTTGCTGATTGCCACCGCGGCTGTTGGCAAAGTGGCGTCAGTCAACGTGACGGGAAGGTTCGTGGTGTTGCAATTTCCCATCGCGCAGGTTCCCGCAGTCGGAACTCTCATGGTCGTGTATCACGGCGATGCGAAGACGGCTGAAGTGAAGATCACGGGGCCGACTACCGAGGATCTGACGGTCGCGGACATCGTGCTCGGCACGGTACAGGAGAACGACGAAGTGCGGAGTAATTAAGGCCGTAACGACTTCATCCGATTATCGCGCACTCGTCGCGAGCAGTTGATTCACTTCTCGGTTTTCGCCGTCTTCGCTGCGCCTTTCTTGTGGTAGGGCGAGTGAAGGTTGAAATAAATCCCGCACAACGGACGATCGTGGTCGGTTTGGCTCAGGATGATCGTGACGTGCTTGTCGAGCGCGATGCCGTGGCGCAGGTGCGGCCCGCGGTTGTCGTAAGCCTTGATGGCCTTGTCCATGAGCGATCGCAGCGACTCCTCGCATTGCTCCGGCACCTTGTCCAGGCACACGATGTATTTGTCGTATGCGCGGATCGCCTCCTCGATCTCATGTTTGAACGTCTCGACCGTCACGGCAAAAAGGTAAGAGTCGTCACGGTGCATCGTCAACACTGGCGGGTCGCGATGGCTTCGGTCTGGCCCCAAACAAAGCAGTGCCGATGCGAATGATCGTCGAGCCTTCCTCGATGGCGACCTCGAAATCATCGCTCATGCCCATGCTTAAATGGGGCAGGGGCGCACCGAGTTTTTCTTCACAGGCGACTTTCAATTCGCGCAAGCGACGAAACGCCGGGCGCACTTTTTCGGGATCGGGCGTCCATGGCGCGATGGTCATTAGCCCGTGAACTTCAAGACGCGAGAGGCTGTTGATAGCGATGCACGCATCGACGACGCGATCGGGATTGAGGCCGAACTTCGAAGATTCACCGGCGACATTTACTTCGAGCAGGACGGGCACACATTTGCTGAATTTATCGGCCCACTTGTTCAACTCGTTCGCGAGCGCCACGCTGTCCACGCTCTGGATCATGTCGAACATCTGCACGGCATCGCGGCATTTGTTGGATTGAAGATGGCCGATCATCTGCCAGCGGCAACGGCTCGGGCAGAGCGGAATCTTGGCCTTGGCTTCCTGAACTTTGCTTTCTCCGAAAGCGACTTGTCCGTGATCCGCAGCCTGCGCGATCAACTCCGGCGGGATTCCTTTGCTCACCGCGAGCAGCGTGACGGAACTCGCATCGCGACCCGCGCGACCACAGGCATCCGCGATCCGGTGGTGAATGGTTGCGAAGTTCTCGGGCAAGCCCATTGTGTTGAACTAGCGCGAACTTTCGAGCGAGGAAAGGCTGACCATGCGCTGCGCCGCGACGTCCCACACCTTCAAGCGCAAACACCGGAATACCTCGGCGGGATGCAGCGAAGTCGTCTTGGCGGCACGCAACTCCGGAAATGCTGCCATCACTTCAGGCAAGCGGTAGAACGGAATCCGCGAGTTCAAATGATGCACGTGGTGATATCCGATATTCGCCGTGATCCATGCCATGAACTTGTTGAGCCTCATGTAACTCGATGAGGTCAACGCCGCCGTCTCATAAGTCCAGCCCGCGTTGTCACTGAAGGAGACGCTCGGAAAATTGTGCTGCGCGTAAAACAAGTACGAGCCGAACGCCATCGCGATAAAAAATGGCACGACAATCGTGAGCAACAATGCCTGCCAGCCGAGAAAGAATGTGACCGTCGCGACGAGCGCCAGGTGAACGATGAAAGCGATCAACGAATCGTAGTGCTTCGATGGTTTGTTGAAGAACGGATAGACGCACATGCCGAAGAGAAAGATGAACACGTAGCCAAACAGGATCGTGAGCGGATGCCGCATGAAGAGATATTTGAAGCGCCGGCCGCGCGACGTTTTCTCGAATTGTTCCCGCGTCATGATCGGAAACGAACCGATATGGGCGCCACGCAATTTCGAATTGTGATTGTGATGATGGTTGTGCGAACTGCGCCAGATGCTGCTGGGGCTGAGCGAAAAAATGCCGAAGATCCGCATCAAAACTTCCGCCACTCGTGAGCGCGGCAGGATCGCATGATGTTGCTGGTCATGATAAATGACGAACAGACGCAGCGTGAGCAACCCAGCGGCAACGCTGCACGCGACCTTGGCCGTCCAGTGTATATTCCAAATGGTGCCCGCGAACGCGGCGAGAAGGAGTAAAGCGGTGGAGCCCATGTACCACCAACTGCGCAGAGTCGAGTCGTGAGCGTAAGGCTTCGTCGCCAGCAATAAGTCTTTTCCAGTTCGCATTCTGAGTGTGCGAGTGTCGGCTGAACGGCCATAAAAGCAAACCAGATCATGCGTTGGATGCACAAACGGAGTCAGCGATTCGCCCGTTGCCACGGAGCCTGAATGTCACAGTTTCGTAGTTGAAGTGCGCGTCTCGTTTCCTTTGTCCCCGGCGAGCTTCACGTAAGGGCTCTCGCCGTTGAGGTTTATCGCCGTCCGCCCGCCGGGGCAACGCCTGTTTTCAAAGCGATCTGCGAATTTGCCTTCCGCAGATTCGCTCGTCTTGATTAGATGCTGCGTCGATGGCGCTGGCCTTTGCATCCTCCAGACGAATCCGTGCGAGTTCCGCTTGCCAGCGACACGAGTCTCACATGTTCCTGTCGATCAGAATTCCGCATGGTTTCAGGGCACCTTCCCAGCGTCCCGCCGGAACCCAGGATTCACTGTCCCTTTGATTCACTCCTCTATGCAAAACTGGAATCACGTGATCGCGGCTGCTCCGATGATGCCCGCGCAGACCGCCGTTGTGAATGCGTTCCTCGCTATCGGTTTTGGCGCTGCGGCGTACAAATGCTGGACGCTCACAAGACGTGCGACCACGAACTCCAAGTGCGTGCTCAGTCTGATGCTCGTTTTTTTGGCAATGGCCGCCGGACAATTCGTTGCTGCCATGGTTCTGCTGATGCCGCAGCGCGGTGGGACTGCAGCAGTCATTCCCGGCCTCTTGGGACTTGGGATATTCGCTGCGTTGGGAACCGCAGTGGTGTTCGCGATCTGGGGCCTCTGCGAATACTCGGGAGAGAAGGATAAGTACTCGCAGGGCCGGAAACAGGCCATCTGGACGCTTGTTCTTTCGGCGGTAATGGTCGCCTTCGGAGTGGCCGGCGTTGTGCGCGGCGTGCAGCGCGGGGCCGCGATGAAGGTGCAGCCGGTGACTGGACAGCCACTTGTGCGCGACGACTACAATTTCAAGTTCAACGCTCCCGGCCGGCCCTGGGTCCAATTCGATGTCAGCAAATTCAACCGCTTCGCGCAGGTCGGGTTCATGCGCTCGGGTCCAACCATGCAATGCATGGTGGTCGCGGAG
>DATHEW010000494.1:0-2229 GCA_035318425.1 Candidatus Acidiferrum sp.
CCTCGCGAGCATTCGCGTGCCGCGGCCCGAGCATCTCGGCCACGCTCGCGTCGCTGAAAGCCCGGTAGGTGGAAAAGCTCCCACGCAAAAACGGCAGCGATGACCCCAGCGAATTCAGCATGCGTATCGGCGCAATCTTTCCCGTGGCAGGATCAGTTTCCGCTTCGATCAAATCGATCGTTTCAGCTCCGCCGAGTTCACCGTAGAAAAGCCGCGCGGGCTTTTCAGTCGAGGCATGCCACGGTGTGTTCAAGCCCCAATTCCCGGCAATGATGTCCAGCCTGCCGTCGCCATCCATGTCGCCAGTCGTGACGCTGTTCCACCAACCAGTGAACGAATCGAGCCCGAGGTCGGCCGTGATCTCGCGCAGCGCGCCGCGTTGATTTTTGAAAACGCGGATCGGTCCCCATTGGCACGCGAGAATCAACTCCGCGAAACCATCGCCATCAAGATCACTCCAGACTGCGCCGCTCACGAGGCCAACATTTTTCAAGATGGCTGTGTTCTCAGCATCGAGTTGCAACTGCGAGCCGTCGTTTCGAAACACGCGCGACGAAGCCGCTTCAGGAAAACGCCCCGCGATCACGCGACCGCCGACGAACACATCCAGATCGCCATCGCCATCGATGTCCGCGACTGCAAGCGGTCCCGTGCTGGATGACGTGCCCGGCAGGCCCAGGCCCGCTTTGAGAACACCGTCCTTGAACTCGACTTGAGCGACTGAAGGGTGGTTCGTCTCCTCATAACTCGCGAACGCGACGAGTAATCCGCGACGCCCAGGCGATGGCGTCCAGCCCACGATCCCGGCCGTGTCGTCTGACATGGCGAGGCCGCTCGGTGGATTCATTTTTGAAAACGCGCCCTGGCCGTCACTCCGGAAAATTGAAAGCGCACCGCCACGTCCACTGCCGATCAACAGTTCATCGTGACCGTCACCATCAATATCGTACCACGCGACAGCGGGACCGAGTTGGCTGAGCTTGAACGGCAGCAGTGGCTGACGCGCGTAGTCATCGAACATTTCTTCGTAATGCGTATGTGCGATCAACACACTCGCGTCCTTGAACAGTGGAGCGATCGGCACAGGTTTCGACGGCGTGGCGTCGCTCGCGACCGATTCGTCCACTTCGTAAATTCGATTTGCCGCGACACCACTCACGCGGCTGACTCGTCCGCTGCGCCATGTGACTTCAATTGTCATTCCGCTCGCAGCATCGCCCGCAGCGAAGACGAGCATTGGATCGCTGCCTGACATGTAACGGCCGCCGCTGATTACTTCATGGCTTTGCATCGGCACCGCGCCGCCGAGCAGCTTGATCTTCGCGCCGATGCCTTGCGTGTTCGGGCTTAACCCTTTCGCTCTCACCCCAACCCGCGGCGCACTGCCCATGTTCCGATACACTCCCGCCGCCGCGCCGAGATTGTTCACCACCGCGTCGAGCGCACCGTCGCCATCGAAGTCCGCGATCGCAATGCCGTGGTGAATTCCCGGCATGTCTAGTCCCCATTCTTTTGTCGTCTCCTCAAAACGGTATTGCCCGCGATTGCGAAAAGCCACGAGCGGCGTCTCGAGTCGCGGATACAACACCGTGTTCAACAATTTCTGTGCGATGAACGCCTCATGCACGGTCATCATTTTGCCGTGGAACTCCACCATGTCACCCGGTTTGCCGCGCGGTGGGGGTCGGCCATGTATCGTCGCGATCGTGTCTAAATCCTGCACGTCTCTCACGTGACCCGTGGTGATGATCACGTCTTCGTAGCCATCCAAATCGACATCGAGGAACACCGGTTGCCAGGCCCACTCGGAGGCAGAGAGGCCGGCATAGTCAGCGACCTCCGCGAATGTCCCGTCCCCCCGATTGATGAAGATTGTATTACGCATCACTTGTGGTCGTTCATCCATCACGCCGACCATTGAAGCGACCGGCATTTGCGCGAGCGTCTGTCGTTTGCGGAGCCGATGGTCGCGGCTCAACATGTCCACAACGAAGAAGTCCAGATGGCCGCTCCGATTCAAATCCGCGAAGTCCACACCCATCGAACTCGCGCTCGTGTGCCGGATCGCCAGCCTTGCAATCGCGCGAAAGTTTCCTTTGCCGTCGTTGATCCAGATGCGATCGGGTGACCAGTAATCGTTGCACACGTAGAGATCCGGAGCGCCATCGCCATTCAAGTCGCGGAAGGCCGCGGTGAGCGCCCAATCTTTCGGGGCGGATGTGAGAGGCT
>DATHEW010000495.1:0-3249 GCA_035318425.1 Candidatus Acidiferrum sp.
CGGCGACAAGCGACATGAACGTGGACTTGCCGGCGCCATTGGGTCCGAGCAGCCCAAAGGACTCGCCACGCGCGATGTCGAGCGACACGCCGTCGAGTGCGGTGATTGCGCCATAGCGTTTGATGACGGAGTCGATGTGGAGCATGAAAGAGAGTTTACCGTTGAAACTGACCCGACAGGAAATTGCATTTCTTGACGCGTTGCCTTGCGAGCAGGGATGCCACGCCTGCGGTTATCCACACCGTCCTTTTTTGGTTATCACGCAGCGCGTTCGGACGAAACGCACTCTGTGGTTCCAGAACTGAGTTGGTCAACGGGATTGGCATTTTCGCATCACAACACAGACCGGAACAGTCCGTAACAATTCTCCACCAGCCGAATCCACACGCCGCGCCGCTTGTAACTCTCCCGGGTGACGCGGAGTGTGCGCAGCTTGTCCTGCTCGAACATCGCGATCTGTTTCGCCGCGAATTCAGGATCGAGCACTTGCAGGTTCGCCTCGTCGTTTATGTGGAAGGAGCGTTCGTCAAAGTTGATCGAGCCGACGCTCACCCACGCGTCATCCACGATCATGAGTTTGCAATGAAAACGGCTGCCCTGAAATTCGTAGAACTCCACGCCCGCATCGATGAGCGGTTCCCACAGCGAACGCGACGCGCGGCGCACGACGTTGGCGTGAATCACGCCCGGCGTCATGACCTCCACGCGCACGCCACGTTCGCGTGCAGCCACGAGCGCGCGAATCGAGGAACGGTCCGGCACGAAGTACGAATGTTGCAGCCGAATGCTTTTCTTCGCCGCGCGAATCGCTTCCACATAGCTTTGATGCGCGTTGTGCCTTCCCTCATTGGGCCCGCTGCAAAAACAATCTGCCACGGACCGCCCTGCATTCTCCAGCGACGGAGCGCGCTTCGCCTCGGGAAAACATTGGCCCGTCATCTCAAACCAGTTCGTTTGAATCGTGCGCTGGATTTGCGCGACCACCGGCCCCTCAATGCGATAATGCGTGTCGCGCCAGAGCGGTTCGCGCTCAGCATTGCCGAGCCATGTGTCACCCACGCAGGCTCCACCGATGAAGCCGATGCGGCCATCCACGACCATGAGCTTGCGATGCGTGCGATGGTTCCAATCCCATACCTGCCAGAGCGGATTGTATTTCACCAGGCGCACGCCGGTTTCGCGCAAGCGTCGTTCGTCCGAGTTGTTGAACTCGATCGCGCCAAAGGCATCGATCAACACGCGCACATCGACGCCGGATCGAGCGCGCTCGCTCAGAGATTGAATGAACTGGTCGCTCAACGCGCCGGAGCGCCAGATGAAGTTCTCGAACGTGATCGAGTTCGTCGCCTGGCGGATCGCATCCAGCATCGACGGAAAAATCTCGTCGCCATTGATCAACGTTTCGATCCGGTTGCCGTCGGTCATTGGCGCGTCGAGCGATTGCGCGAGATCGTCGGCGAAAGTGCGCGTGACACCCGCTCCCGGCGGCGGCGCATTCCGGCGCAACGGTGGATCGGTGGTGCAGGCGCACAGCAAGAGCGCCATCGCCAGCGATACGACCACTGTTCTGAGCCACGGCATCTCCCGGTCCCCTGCGCTTCAGTGTTGCTGCGTTTCCTTCATGCTCATCGCGAGGCTGCGGCGGATGCGCTCGCGATTCTTCACGTCGAAGAATTCGACTGGATTGAAATCATCGGTGAGGACACGTCCGTTGTTTGGATTCAACGTGGACAACAGTGTGCTTCCGCTCGCGTCTTCAGGCTCGATCAATCCCGCGTAAGCCATCTGCACCTCGTTTGCCTTCGCGCGATGCACTGCGGTGAGATCCGGCTCACGCGCGAACTTTGTCAGCGGCTGGTCCGACGCCACGAAAAACGTGTTCCCGCCGCCCGCGCTGTGAACACGCACATGGGGAAATACATTCGTGAGCGTGCGATAGAGCGACGCTCCAAAGAAATCCGCGCCCGGATCAAAGCTCGCGAAGGCATTGATCGTGAGCACGCCGCCGGGTTTCAACACGCGGCGCATCTCGGTGAAGGCTTCGCGTGACATGAGATGCGAGGGCGAGCTTTCGCCAAGAAAGGCATCGAGCGCAACGGCGTCATATTGTTTTGTGCAGCGATTCAGAAATGGCCGACCATCGCCAATCGTCAGGTTGATCTTTGATGGCTCAAAATCGAAGAACTGTTGCGCCAACGGCAGCACCGCGGGATTGATCTCGACGACATCGACCCGCGCCCCATCGCGCGCGAATTGCATTGGGACGATGCCGATGCCGAGTCCGATGCACAGCACGTCTTCGATCTTGGTGGTGTAAACACGCGCGAGCCCGTGCAGCATGTAAGTGAAGAGCGCCATGCTCTTCTTCTGCGCGGGATCGTAAGTGTTTTGGGTGAGGTAATCGTTGAGGTAATAACGAACGCCGCCGATGTCGAGGACCTGGAGCATTCCGAAGTTTGAGTTGCCGTAAAATTTTTCCTCGTAGGCTTTCCCGTGGCCAGCTCGGTGCCGTATGCCGCTCGCGTAAACTCCCAGTGCTCCGACGCTCACGCCCATTACCAGCGCCGTCACAACCTGTCCGACAACGCCGCGCGAACGTCCCCACACCCCGAAGTAGATGATGCAGATCAACATCAGCACCAGCGCAGTGATGTACATCGTCCACGAGTTCGGAAGAAAGGGAACGAGCACGTAACCGATCAACACTGTGCCGGCAAAACTGCCGAGCGTGCTGATCGCCGTCAGGCGACCGACGTTGCCGCCCACGTTTGCCAGCACCGATGTAAGCACGCGCACAAAGAACGGACCGACCATGGCCAGCAACGCCAGTGGAACAAAGAAAAGGAACATCGATGCAACGAGTGATCCCAGAGCGAATGGCTTCAGGTTCAGGCACCAGTACGCCACCGGCTCGCAAACAACGATCGTCAGCGACAGATACATCGCCGCGAAGAAGATCGCCCAGTACAGCCGCGATGGCCGCGGCGATTGGTCCACCAACAACCCGCCCGCGTAGTATCCAACCGCGAGCGCAATCAGGGTGACTGCGATCTGGGCCGTCCACACGAAGTGCGACGTGCCGATGAACGGCGACAACATCTTAGCGCCAAGAATCTCCACTATCATGATGGCGGCGCCGGTGATCGCAGCCGTGAAATAGAAATAACGCCGCAGCGCGGGCGAGAGTTCGGGCGGCGTAGTGTGTTTCTTCACGCGCGCGGTTTTACGGGAGCAACCGCACAGGGGCAA
>DATHEW010000496.1:0-2190 GCA_035318425.1 Candidatus Acidiferrum sp.
GCCAGATCGTCCGCATCACGGCGCCCACGGTGAAGGACGCCGCCAACTTGCAAATCATTATCGCAGAGTTGCGCAAGCACGGCTGTAAGGTTCCGATCGTGGCGGACATTCACTTCAAGCCCGATGCCGCGATGGAAGCCGTGAAGTGGGTCGAGAAGGTGCGCGTCAACCCCGGCAATTACGCGGACAAGAAGAAGTTCGCGGTCATCGAATACACTGACGCGGATTACGCGGAAGAGTTGCGGCGCATCGAGGAAGCATTCACGCCGCTCGTGAAAGAATGCCTTCGGCTGAAGCGAGCGCTGCGCATCGGCACGAATCATGGCTCGCTCAGCGATCGCATCATGAATCGTTACGGAGACACGCCGCTCGGCATGGTGGAGAGCGCGCTGGAGTTCGCGCACATCTGTCGCAGGAACAACTTCCACAACTTCGTGTTCTCGATGAAGTCGAGTAATCCGAAGGTGATGATCGAGTGCTACCGCCTCTTGGTCTCGCGGTTGAATGAACTCGGGGCGGATTGGAATTATCCGCTCCATCTCGGCGTGACCGAAGCCGGCGAAGGCGAAGATGGGCGTATCAAGAGCGCCATCGGCATCGGCTCCCTCCTCTGCGATGGAATTGGAGAAACCATTCGCGTATCGCTCACGGAGGATTCGCCGCGCGAGATTGAAGTCTGCAACGATCTGCTGGCGCAGATTCCCATGCTGACGAATTCCGCATTCCCCATTCCGCAATCCGCTTTTCCGTTTGACCCTTTCCATTACGAGCGCCGCGAGACACCGGAGATCGAGCTGAACGAGAACGTGAAGTGCGGCGGCGAACAATTGATCCGTGTCGTGGTCACGCAGGCGACGTTCGACAAGGTGGCGCCGAAGATTCGTCCGAAAGACGACGTCAAGCCCGAGGCGATTTACGAAGACCTGAACATCCTGGAGGTTGATCCGACAGAAGACTTCGTCGTGAATTGCTCCACGCAATTGATCACAGTAAAAGACGGCGTGCGCCTGCCGGTGATCACGGCGTTTCGTCTGCTCGCGTTGAAGCTGAAACATCTCGGCACGAACAATCCAATCCTGCTGAAGGACTTGCTGATTTTCCCAGAGATGCCGCTCGAGCCGAAGATCGCGTTGTTGCGCGCGTCGGTGAACATCGGCGCAGTGCTCGCGGATGGAATTGGCGATGCGATCCTCGTTCGCGGTGAAGCTGGAGGTGGGCAATCATTGCGACTGGCGTTCAACATTCTTCAGGCGGCAGGATCACGCTCGTTCAAGACCGACTACGTGGCGTGCCCCAGTTGCGGGCGGACGTTGTTCAATCTTCAAACGGTGACCGCGCGCATCAAGGCACGCACGGAACATCTGAAGGGCGTGAAAATCGCGATCATGGGCTGCATCGTGAACGGTCCCGGCGAAATGGCGGATGCTGATTTTGGTTACGTCGGCGGCGCACCGGGGAAGATCAATCTTTACGTCGGCAAACAGGCGATCAAGTTCAACATCCCCGAGGCTGAAGCCGTCGAGCGGCTCGTGGATTTGATCAAGGAACACAGCAAATGGGTGGAGCCGGAGGCGATGGCGCAACCGGCTTTGACTTAAGATCACATCTTCCGCTCGATCATCTCCAACGACAGCACCGCGTAAGCCGTCACGAGGTTCGCATCCTTCTCCCACCAGCGGCCGTTATCATTTTGGAACGAGCCGTCGTTCTTCTGAAGATTGATCAGACGCATCGCGACTTCGCGGCGCCAATCCACTTTACCGCTTTTCGTGTCGAATGTGTCCACGTCGGCAGCGTTCAACGCCTTCGTCATCAGGTGCAGGTAGTAATAGTATCCTTGCTGGTCCAGGCCGGGATTTTCCGTGAGTGAATAGTTCGAGTGCAACCAATCCAACACCGCCTGCACGCGTGGATCACTTTGCTTCACGTCGGCATAAAGGTAACTGAGTAAGCCCGCGTAGCTGATGCTGCCGTAGGAGCGCAAGGAAACCTTGCCGCTCGCGTTCGTCACGCTCGCTGACTTGGTTGTTGCCGGGTCGTAAACAAATCCACCTCGGTCGCGGGTGTCGGTCGAAACCCATTCCTGATTGTTCACGCCCGGAAGATTTTGGCAGGTCTGGATGAACTGAATGGCAGCCGCCCAGTTGAGATCCTTCGCGGCGGCGAGTTTTGTGTCCTGAGACAGATGCT
>DATHEW010000497.1:0-2201 GCA_035318425.1 Candidatus Acidiferrum sp.
GCGCAGCTTGGAGGTTTCGAATGGCTTCGACGTGCGGCGATGTTCTGTCTGAATTCTCCGCATGGACCGATTGATATTTTTCGATTCGTGCGCGGTTTGGAGGAAGGATACGAATCGCTGAGAACGCGCTTTGTGAACCGCGCGACCCCTGCGGGTGTTCCATTTCTAAGTCTGCCCGACGAGTTGATGGTTTCGTGTCAACTGGCGTTGCCGGCAGCCGAGAGGAAGCAGGACAGGTTACGAGCACTCGGGTACATTGCCGGCCAATGAGCGAATCCAGACCAACAGTGGAAGAAATCTCTGCCTGGAAAGCTCAGCAGGAGAAGAACCGGGAAGCGCGGTTGCGCCAACTTTACACGCCGGGAGAGCTGTGGAAACGGCAGCAGGATGCGCTCGGTTCGCTCATGCGTCTGCGGCCTGACGTTAAACGGAAAAAGCCGACGAGTTCAGGCGCGTGAATACTTCTCTCCTCTCGCCCGAAATCCTGCGCCACCTCGAACAGTTCCAACTGCTCGCCGCGCGTCGCGCGAAAAGTTCAGCGCGGGGTGAGCGGCGCAGCAAAGCCCGCGGGCAATCGGTCGAGTTCGCGGATTATCGCAACTACGTTGCGGGTGACGACCTGCGCTATCTCGACTGGAATCTTTACGGCCGCCTCGAACGATTGTTCCTGAAGCTTTACGAGGAGGAACGCGAGTTGCCTGTGCGCATCTTCCTCGACGCCAGCGAGTCGATGGCGTTTGGTGATCCGCGTAAATTCGATTTCGCGCGCCAGGTTGCCGCAGCGATTGGCTACGTGGCGCTATGTGGATTTGATCGCGTGACCGTCGTGCCCTTTGGCGACAATCCTGAGAACGTTATGACCGCGGGCGCGCTGCGTGCCGTTCGTGGTCGCAAATCCTCCCTGCAATTCTTCAGAAATCTCGCCCAACTCACTGCGAAAGGATCAGCGACTCTCAACGACACCCTGCGCCGCGGCGCCATCGAAGCGCGCCAGGCCGGCGTCGCGATCGTGCTTAGCGATTTCCTCGATCCTGCTGGCTACGATAAAGGTCTCATGGCGCTGGTCGGCCGCGGATTTCAGGTGAATGCCGTGCAGATTCTTTCGCCCGAGGAACTCGCGCCCACGACGTTCGGCGATCTACGCCTCGTCGATTCCGAAACCGGTGCGATGCAGGAAGTCACCTTCGGCAAGTTTCGACTCAAC
This sequence comes from Candidatus Acidiferrum sp., assembly GCA_035318425.1. Taxonomy (GTDB): domain Bacteria; phylum Verrucomicrobiota; class Verrucomicrobiia; order Limisphaerales; family SIBH01; genus JANNGC01. The sequence continues at coordinate 1,205 of DATHEW010000497.1, forward strand.
GCGTATCAGCACGCGGTGCAGAACTTCATTCAAAAGTTGCGCGAGTTCACCGCAAGCCGTGGCATCAACTTTTTCAGCGTTAGTTCTGCCATGCCGGTGGAACAACTCCTCCTGAAACAACTGCGCACCGCGGAGGTGTGGGGATGAGGTTTCTCGCCCCAATCGCGTTTGCGTTCGCCGCGACCATTCCGGTCGTGGTGATTTTCTATCTGCTCAAGCGCAAGCGCGTGGTGAAGCTCATCTCGAGCACGGTGCTGTGGCAGCGATTCCTCGCGGATGCGCAGGCGAACGCGCCGTTCCAGCGGCTCCGGCACAACTGGCTCCTGATTCTGCAAATCCTGATGCTCGCTCTGGCGGTGTTCGCGCTCGCGCGGCCGTACTTCGCGGGGCAACAGACCAAGGCGCAGCTTCGCGTGGTCATTCTCGATGCGTCTGCGTCGATGAACGCTACGGATGAAAAGCCGTCGCGATTCGAGAAGGCACGCAACGAGGCATTGAAGCTGGCGAATGGCTTGCGCGAGAACGAGCAGATGATGGTGCTGCTCGCAGGCGCGGTGACGGAAGTGAAGCAGTCTCCCACGACAGACAAGTTTGCGTTGCGCCGCGCGATCCAATCATGTGCGCCGTCTGATGCGCCGACTCGCCTCGGCGAAGCGCTCAGCACGGCGTCGGCATTCACGCTGGAGAAAAAAGGCGAGGCGGAGGTGACCTCGGGTGAGATTCACCTGTTCAGCGACGGTGCGATTCCGAACCTCGCGGAATTCGAGAACAAGAACCTTCCGCTGGTGTATCACCGGATCGGCTCCACGAATCACAACGCTGGAATCGTGTCATTGGACGTGAAGGCGAATCCCGAGAATGCTGCCCAACGCGCCATCTTCCTCGGCGTCCTGAATCCCACCGCGCAGGCAATGGAGACAGACGTGGAGCTGCGCTTCGAAAATGAACTGATTGAGGTGCGCCCTGTCAGGCTCGATCCCACCAACACGACGCCATT
>DATHEW010000498.1:0-3038 GCA_035318425.1 Candidatus Acidiferrum sp.
GGCCGCGTTCAGTGACGTGAAGTTTATCTTTGCCAGCGCCCGTGTAACCGCCGGGTTCAGTGTGGCTGCCGGCGCTCACCATTGTAATGCCGAGCGGAAACAATCCATCGCGCAGCTTCGCTGGTTCACGAGTTGAAAGCACAAGGCCGACATCGGGCAGGAACAAACGGAACGCGCAGACGAGCTGGACCAGATCACGATCGCTCATGTGCGTGAGCGGCTCGAATTCACCGGCGCACGGGCGCAAGCGCGGAAGCGAAATCGTGACCTGCGCTTTCCAACAATGCCGCAAGAGATAGGCAGCGTGTGCGGCGACAAAAATTGCTTCGCGCCGCCAACCACTCAGGCCGAAAAGCGCGCCAATGCCGATGCGGCGAAATCCCGCGGCGTAAGCGCGCTCCGGCGTATCGAGGCGCCAGTCAAAATTGCGCTTCGGGCCGGACGTATGCATCTCGAGATACACGTCGCGATCATACGTTTCCTGATACACGACCAATCCGTCGGCTCCGGCGCGCACGAGCGGTTCGTAGTCGGCGGATTCCATCGGGCCAATCTCGAGCGACACACTGGGCGTCTCGGCATGCACGGCGGCAATGCATTCCTCGATGTAACCGTTCGAGACGAACTTCGGATGCTCGCCTGAAACGAGCAGGATGTTGCGAAAACCCTGCGCGCTGAGCTCGCGCGCTTCCGCCATTACATCGTCGATGGACAACGTGACCCGCAAGATCGGGTTGTCGCGAGAAAAGCCGCAGTATTTGCAGTTGTTGATGCACTCGTTGGAGAGATAGAGCGGCGCGAACAATCGAATGACGCGACCGAAACGCTGGAGCGTGAGTGCGTGCGAGCGCCGCCCCAGTTCCTCAATCGACTCGGCGGCGACCGGTGAGATCAGCGCGGCAAAATCGCTTAGGCTCAACGACGGTTTGAGCAGCGCGTCGCTGAAATGCGATGGAGTCGCCGTTTCCGCACGCGCGAGCAGTGCATCGATCGGCAACGCATTGAACTGAGAGACAAAACTCACGAGCCAGAGCGTAACACCTGATTGATCGAAGCTTCAACGCGTCGATTGAATTACTGCTTCGCCTTGGCGTTTTCGCCTTTGGTGGATTTCACCGCAGCGTTGAACGCCTTGGCGCTGAATTCAAACGCGCGCGCGGCGGCCCGTTCGTAAAGCGGTTCCTTCGCGTGCTTCACTCCCGACAGTTCGAGATATTCGTGCGGGACCTTGCGCGACTCCAGCCGCTGGTGAAGCTCGCGATTGGCATTTACGAATTCGTCCTTGCTCCCGACGACGGCGAGAATAGCGACACGCCCGCGAATCTGGTCGGCGTTTCGTTCGGCCATGGCGAGGGGGTTATTCGCTTCGTATCGGTCCGGCGTGCCGAACATCTGTTTGTAAACCTTGCCCAGGTGCTTCTGAAAATCGCGCGCGTCCGAGATCGTCGCGCCGTACGCGACGACTGAGCCGAATATCTCGGGATGCTTGAACGCGAGTTTTAGGGCGCCGAACCCGCCCATCGAATAGCCGTGAAGTGATCGCGCTCTCTGTTCAGCGCGCGTACGGAACTGCTCATCAATGTGCGGCACCAATTCCTTCACCACAACGGTTTCGCCCATGACCGAACCATCGGGAGCATCCGAGAAAAAGCTGGTTTCGCCGCCGTTCACCAGCACGAGAATGGTCGGACCGGTGCGCGCGAGCGATTCACGCCAGAGCTTCACGTAGTCGAGAAAGGAACTCTCGTTTCCTTCGTAGCCGTGCAGGTAGTAGATGACGGGAAAGCGGCGCTTTGGTTCGCGCGAGTACTCGGGCGGCAAACAAATGTTGTAGCCGACATCGGTACGCATCGACGCGCTGCGAAAGGTGTGATGTTCGAGGCCGGCGATCTTTTCCTTTGGCGGCTGATTCCAGTCGGAGCGTTGCGCAGCGGAAGCAGCGAACGCGATGAACACCGCTGTCAAAGCCAGGATCAGACGCCTCATTGATGCCGCAATATCCACCGCTTCGTCACGACAGCAAGCCGCTCGAATGAGCTTTGGCGCGCCCGCACGGTTGAAGTTTCGATTCGCCTGCCTCAACTTCGGCCCATGCCGTCATTCGACATTGTTTCGGAAGTAAACTCGATGGAGATCGAAAATGCCGTGAACCAGGCGAAGAAGGAACTCGCCGGCCGCTTCGATTTCAAAGGCACCAAAGCCGAAATCGTGCTGGAGAAAACGGAGATCAAGCTGAGCGCTGACGATCGTTTCAAAATCAAATCGCTCGAAGAAATGGTCATCAACAAACTCGCGAAACGAAACGTGAGCATGAAGAGCGTGGACCGACAGGAGCCGGACATCTCGCCGCTCGGTCACGCCCGGCAAGTGATTAAGATCAAGCAAGGGATCGAGACGTCCGTGGCCAAGGAGGTCACCGGATTCATCCGCGATGGTAAGTTCAAGGTCACGACGCAAATTCAAGACCAGCAGATTCGTGTGACAGGCAAGAGCCGCGACGAGTTGCAGGAAGTGATGGGCGCGGTGCGAGCGCACGAGTTCTCCGTGGCGCTCCAATTCCAGAATTTTCGCGACTGAGTTGTGGCGATCGTTGCCATTGATCCATGCCCTGACGCCGCGCCGGTGAACGTGCGGGCATCGGCATGACGTTTCTGCCCATCGTGGACCGCGAGTTGCGCGTGCGGGCGCGCTGGCGTTCCACCTACATCGTGCGCGCGGCGGTGGCCGTGCTGGCAATCGCCGTCGCCGTCGTGATGATGTTCTTTGCTGCCGTGGGCGGGCCTGGCGCCGGGAAGTGGATGTTGCTCACGCTGGGCTGGCTCACGTTTGCTTTTTGTGTCGTTGATGGCTTCCGCAGCACCGCTGATTGCCTAAGCGAAGAGAAACGCGAAGGCACTCTCGGTCTTCTCTTCCTCACGGACCTGCGCGGCTTCGATGTCGTGCTCGGGAAATTCGCCGCCACGTCGCTGAGCAGTTTTTACGGCGTGCTCGCCGTGATTCCCGTGTTGGCGATTCCCGTCCTTCTCGGTGGCGTCACC
>DATHEW010000499.1:0-4205 GCA_035318425.1 Candidatus Acidiferrum sp.
TTATCTACCTTTGGGACCGTGAAAGCGGGCGACTGTTGCATCGACTGACGGGCATGAATGAAACGGTGTACACGTTGGCGTTCCGGCCGGATGGAGAAGAACTCGCCTCTGGTGGCGCCGACGCGGCGATTCGGCAGTGGCGCGTTCGCGATGGGACATTGAATCGCATGATTGGCTCGCGTCCTCCCGGCATGCCCGTAACCAGTCTCGCCTTCAGTCCCGACGGACGGTTCGAGGCGCAAGGGACAGCCAGCGGCCGGTTGCGTGTTTGGAACGCGCAGGAGGGGACGTTTGTCTATGAGATGCTGGGGCACGAGGGAGCCATCTCCAGCCTGGCTTTCACGACGGACAACACCTGGCTATGTTCGGGCGGCGCGGATCGAAAGATGCGCGTATGGCAAGCGGGCAACGGCTCCCTGACGCTTGTCTATCCAAACTTTGATCGCGGGGACGGGATGGGAACGGTGGCAATTGGAGGGAGCAATGGATGGGCAGCCACGGCCACCGGCCCGTGGGGAAGTGCTGAGGCTGACTATGGCATCAAGCTCTGGTTGGTAAATTTCGATCGCCCGGTCCGTGTGCTCCAGGGCCATCGGGCGGAAGTCCGTTCGGTGGCCTATGGGCCAAAGTCGGACCTGCTGGCGAGCCTCAGTGATGACGGCACGATCAAACTCTGGAACTCAGTGAACGGAGATTGTTTGCGCACGCAAACGAATGACGCGCCGATGAAGGTTCTGGAGTTCAGTCCCGGCTCGGAATGGCTAGCGGCGGGAATGTCCGACGGAACTTTGCGCGTGCTGAATACGAACACGCTGACGGTCAGTCGCGAGTGGCGTGCCCACCAGCGCATCGTACAATCGCTCGCCTTCAGTGCCGACGGACGCTGGCTCGCGACGGCAGGCGGTGATCAAAGCGTGGCGGTGTGGGATTGGAATTCGGGCCGGGAAGTCCATCGCTTCACGAACGTCACCTCGCAGTATTTGCCGCTGGCGTTTCATCCCGGCCAACCCGTCCTGGCTTTTGCACAGCGGGACGACATGGTGGTTCACGCGCGGGTCGATACCGGCGAAGTGCTCTTTCAAAGAGTTCAGTTTCCCGACGGCGAATGGCTGGCCTACAATCCCACAAAACCGTTTTATCAATCCTCGCCGCGCGGCGATGAACACGCCCGCGTCCGGTTCGAAGGGCAACTGCATCCGGTTTACCCCCTTGCTCTGTATCGCAAGGAACTTCGTTGCACGACGAATTTGCTCACCGCTCTCGCAGGCCCATCGCCACAACTCGCCCCGAAGAATTTCACACTGTGGTGGCACCGGTATCCCTACAAGAGCGCCTGGCTCTACAGCGCGATCACGGTGCTCGGGGCCTTGGTGGGAATCTCGCTTTGGCGCGGCTGGAATGCGGATCGCCGGCGACGAGCGCAGGAAGCATTCTCGCGTCAGCTTTTTCAGTCCCAGGAAGCGGAGCGCAAAAGAATCGCCGCCGAATTGCATGACAGCCTGGGCCAAAATCTCTTGATCATCAAAAACAGATTGTACCTCTCCCAACGCAGTGCAGCCGACAATTCCCCCGACGGATCGTTGGAAGAGATTTCCCAACTGGTCACGCAGACGATCAATGAGGTCCGGGAAATCTCTCATAACCTTCGCCCCTACCAACTCGACCGCCTCGGTCTGTCTAAAGCCGTGCAAGCGGTGGTCAAAAAAGTCGCCGACTCAGCCTCGCTGCGAATCGAGAGCGAACTCGCGAGCATCGACGGGTTGTTCAGCGCCGAGGGTGAGATTCATTTCTACCGCATCGTGCAGGAGTGCCTGAACAATATGCTCAAGCATTCCGACGCGGCGACAGCGCGCATCGCCATCCTGAGTGGCGGCGGCCGAATCACGATTAAGATTGAAGACGACGGACGCGGTTTCGACTATCGAAGCACGATGAGCGACGCTGAGAATCGCCGCGGCTTCGGCCTGACCGGCTTGAACGAGCGCGTGCGGATTCTGAACGGACAGTTTCATTGCGATTCGAGCCCCGGTCACGGCACCCGGCTGACCTTTGAGATTCCCATTCCGGCAAATGAAAAAACAAATCACGCTCCTACTGGCGGATGACCACCCGGTGTACCGCGACGGGCTGCGTCAAATCATCTGCTCTGATCCCGCGCTGAAAATTGTGCAGGAGATCGGCAACGGGGCGGAGGCACTGCGTCTGGCGCGCGAGTTGAAGCCGAACATCCTGATCCTCGATATGGACATGCCCGGCAAGAGTGGTCTGGAAATCGCGCGCGCCCGCCAGAGCGAGCAACTCTCGTTCGAGATCATTTTCGTCACGATGTATCGCGAGGAAGACATGTTCAACGAAGCCATGGACCTCGGCGCGAAAGGTTATGTGCTCAAGGAAAGTGCGGCCGCCGATATTTTGCAAAGCATTCACGCCGTGGCGGCGGGCCAGCACTACATCAGCCCGGCGATCTCCGGATTGATTCTAAACCGCGGAGCGCGCACCGCCGCTTTGCGGGATGAAAAGCCCGGTCTGGAAAGCCTCACGCCCGCCGAGCGTCGCATTCTCAAATTGATTGCCACAGACAAGACCAGCAAGGAGATCGCCGATGGACTCGGACTCAGCCCCCGCACCGTGGAGAACCACCGCGCCAACATCAGCGCGAAGCTGGGATTGCAGGGTAGCCACAGCCTACTGAAATTCGCATTCGAGAATAAACACCTGCTTGGTGATTAGCGCGGGAGATTTTTTCTTCGGGGAGCACACGCGCCCTCGCGTGTTCCGACCGGCGCCCTCGCCGGTCAGTCGGAGACGCACGGCAGTCACCCGATGTTTCTTCCGTTCGCACGCCTCCTGTGTTCCGCGAGGGCGCCGAACACCGCACGCGAGGGCGCGTGCGCTCCCCGCTGAGTACAAACACTCAGTTCTCTAAGTAATCATTCCTACCTGATTCGTGAGGGTGCCTCTATTCACACGCGCGACCGTTCGCCTCAACGTGCGCCCATGCCCGATGGACTCCAACACGAGAGCAGAACCAGAAAATTCCTGATCGTGGATGACCACACCGCTTTCCGCCGAACCATCCGTCCGTTTCTGCCCGCGGGCACGATTGTCGAATGCGCTGATGGTTGCGAAGCCGTCGCCGCGTGCGCCGCAGAACGTCCCGACTGGGTGCTGATGGACATCGAGATGCCCGGGATGGATGGACTGACGGCGACGAAGGAACTCAAGAAGCGCTTTCCCGAAACGCAGATCATCATCGTTACCAATCATGGCGAAGAAGAGTTTCGCGTCGCTGCCAGGGAGTTGGGTGTCTCGGGATTAATTCTCAAAGAACACCTGCAAGAACTGGTGCCCATGATCGCCGCCGGGGAACAACGCCAAAGACCGCAGTAACACCAAGCAAAACTCGTTATGCAAAAACTCGTACCGCAAAAACTGCTCTCGTCCGTCACCGCGTTCCCGCGCTCGGTCGGCCAAATGGTCATGCTGATCCTGTTGTGGCTTGGGCTCGGCATGGCAAACGCAGGCACTCTCACCGTGTTGAACACCGGCGACTCCGGCGCGGGCTCGCTCCGACAGGCCATCCTCGACGCGAACGCGGGCGACACCATCACGTTCGACAACACACTCACCGGTTCGACCATCGTGCTGACGAGCGGGCAACTGCTCATCGACAAGAGCGTGAACATCGTTGGCCTGGGCGCCGACAAGCTGGCCGTAAGTGGCGGCGGCAATTCCAGGGTGTTTCTCACCACGAATGGAACCATCGCGATTTCCGGCCTCACAATCACCGGAGGGAATTCCTCCACCGTCGGTGGGGGCATTCACAACGAGCGAGCCAACATGACTCTAAACTACTGTGCGGTCACTGGTAACTCCTGCGGTGAGCACGGGGGCGGCGTCCATACCGCATTAGGCACCGCGACTATCGCCAACTCTACGGTGAGCGGTAACACGGCGGGTATCTTCGGCGGCGGTATCTGGTTTCAGACGGAACTGATTGTCATGAACTCCACCGTGAGCGGGAACCAGACGGGGCGGGACGGCGGCGGCATCTACAACTTCAAAGCCCAGTTGTTCGTTTCCAACTCCACCGTCAGCGGGAACAGCGCGACCATCCAAGGGGGTGGGATCGAAAACGTTTTTGGCGGACAGACCATCGCCAACAGCATTGTGGCTGGCAACACGGCCCCGACCGGCCCGGATTT
>DATHEW010000500.1:0-3705 GCA_035318425.1 Candidatus Acidiferrum sp.
CGCGCTCGTTGCCGCGCGAACGAACTTGTTCGTTGCCTGTGAACCGCGCCGATCGGCGCTCGCGCTGGCCGCAAGTCGAAGTGTCGCGTTAGTGGGCTGCGGTCCGGTCACTCGTCATGATGCGGTCGTGAGCGTGCGCGCCGGGTTCCGTAGCAGCGAGCTGAGCGCGCTTTGGCCCGAGACAGGAACGTGGCGATTGATCGAGCGTCGCGCCGGTTTGTTCAGTCATCTCTTCGTTGCGCGAAAGCGGTGAAACCAATTCACATCATCGGCGGTGGTCTGGCCGGACTGACGCTTGGCATCGCGCTCCGGCAACGTGACGTCCCGGTGACCGTCAGCGAAGCGGGCGAATACCCGCGTCACCGGGTTTGCGGCGAGTTCATCAGCGGCGACGGTCTCCACGTCTTGCGCCGATTGGAAATCGACAAGATTATTTTTGACGCAGGAGCACGCGCGGCGAGCACCGCCGCTTTCGCCGCCACCAAACGGTTGATCGCCCCCAAATCACTTCCCGCAAATGCGCTTTGCATTTCCCGATTCATTCTCGATGGGTCGCTGGCGAATCATTTCGTGAAACTGGGTGGGACGTTGCACACCCGCACTCGCGTGTCAGAGCCTCTAACTTCGGAAGGCGTCGTGTTCGCGACCGGACGTCGCCCGCAGGCTGTCGATGGCGAGGGACTTCGCTGGTTCGGGTTGAAGGCCCATGCCCGGCGCGTTCAACTCGATGCCGATCTGGAAATGCACATCGGTACCGGATCGTACGTCGGTCTGTGCCGCCTTTCCGACGATGTGGTAAACGTGTGCGGACTTTATCGCCGTCGTCCAGGCGAAGGCAGTGCCGACCTCTCAACTCTTCGCGGCGATAACAGTTCTTTGCTCTTCGACCGATTGCGTGACGCCAGGTTCGATGAAAGTTCATTCTGTGCCGTCGCTGGTTTGTGCCTCAGCCCCCAACCAATTGAATCCGCCGTCTGCCGGGTCGGAGATGCCCTGACCATGATCCCGCCGATCACGGGAAACGGAATGTCGATGGCGTTCGAATCGGCAGAGCTTGCGGCTGGTCCGCTCACGCGATTCGCGATCAAAGAATCGTCCTGGCATGAAACAGTCGCGACCATCTCCAGCCTGCTCGAATTGGCTTTTGCCTCACGCCTGCGCTGGGCGCAACGCTTTCATCGCATCGTATTCGAGGAGCGCGGGCGTGAAGGACTATTGCCATTGCTGTTCGGTTGCGATTGGGCCTGGCGCAAGACGTTCGAACTCACGCGGCATCAATGAAATTAACCGCGTACGCAAAAGAGCCGGAGACAAAAATCTCCGGCTCGATGGTGACAAGGTCGTTTACGCCTTCACCCAGACGCTCAGAAGGGTAATGCGGCCAACTATGATCGCTGCTCGAACCGCATTACTAGCAAGACCTCTCTGCCAACCCTAAACGAACAGCGAAACTCACTCGGGGAACTGATAACACACCAGAGATTACCTTCAAAAAATTTCTCGGCAAGCGCTTGTGCTGCGTCGTGCAAAGGGAAATACGCCACATGGGAACACGACGGTCAACCGCTCCGAAGCATGCCCCTGCTTTTGGGTTTCCGTGGTTTCAAGGTGGTTAAATTCTTGGCGTGAATGACGCCGCGTCTTCATGCTCAGGTCATGAACCACGTCTTTTGTCGCGTTGCGTCGGGTATGCTTTTGCTGGCCGTGGTGAATGTAAGCGCCGCACCGCCACCGGCGATTGGCAGTGTCACAACGCTATTCGATGGCAGAACGTTGTCCGGCTGGGAAGGCGACGCGAAATTGTGGCGGGTGCAGGACGGCGCGATCACCGGCGGTTCGCTGAATGAGTCCGTCAAGCAAAACGAGTTCGTCGCCACTACGCGCGATTTCACCAACTTCATCGTGCGGATGAAGATCAAGCTTACCGGCACAAACGGGTTCGTGAACTCCGGCTTTCAAATCCGCTCACAACGTGTGCCGCGCAATTCCGAAATGAGCGGCTACCAATGCGACTTTGGCGATCCGAACTGGTGGGGGGCGATCTACGACGAATCACGACGCAACAAAGTGCTTTCGCCTTCCGACATGGCGGCGCTCGATCCAGTGATCAAGCGTCATGATTGGAATGATTACGTCATTCGCGCCGACGGCGCGCGCATCACGACCTGGCTGAACGGAGTGCAAGGCACGGATTACATCGAGCAGGATTCGAGCATTCCTGATTGGGGTAAGCTCGGCATTCAGGTTCACGGCGGCGGCAAGGCGCTCGTGCAGGTGAAGGAGATCACGATCGAAGAATTACCGCTGAAGCCTAATTTTATTGGAGCTCCGGAGCCGAAGAAGAGCACGCACGCAGAGCCGCGTTCTCCTGATGAAGAGCGCGCTGCGTTTACGTTGGCGCCCGGTTTTGAAATCGAGCTTATCGCCAGCGAGTCCGAGGGCATTGGCAAATTCGTGGCCGTCGATTGGGACACGCGCGGGCGGCTTTGGACGATGACCGCGCTGGAGTATCCGGTGGATGGAAATGAAAGCCCGCAACAAGCGAAGGACCTGTACGCCAGTCGCGCACGTGACAAGGTGCTCGTGTTCGAACGGGATGCGAAGTCACCGACTGGTTACACCACGACTCCGCGCGTGTTCGCAGATGGACTCGCCATTCCACTCGGCATCCTTCCGTACCAGAACGGAGTTTATGTTCAGCACGGTCCCGACATCGCTTTCCTCAGCGACACGAACGGTGATGATCGCGCAGACAAGCGCGATGCGATCCTTACTGGTTTCGGCATTCAGGACTCGCATTTGTTCCCCCATCAATTCACGCGTGCGCCGGGCAATTGGCTGTGGATGGCGCAGGGCGCGTTCAACTACGGCAAAGTTCGCACCACGCGCGGCGCCGAAAAGCAGTTCGATCAAACACGCATGGCGAGGTTTCGCGCGGACGGCAGCGAGTTCGACATCACCTCGCAAGGCCCGTGCAACATCTGGGGATTGGTACTCAACGCGGAAGGCGAATGCTGGATTCAGGAGGCGAACGACTTCGGCTATCCCGCGATGCCATTTCACGAATACGCGAATTATCCCGGTTGCTCCGGTGGCCAATGGAAAAGTTACGCGCCGGAGTTCCCCGGCACCGCGCCGGATTTTCAGATGGGAGGGACGGGGTTGAGCGGATTGGCGCTTAGTGACAAGGTGCAGGAAGTAATCAGTGATCAGTTGGCATCAGCAAAGGCTCAGCGGTTGATCACTAATTACTCCACCTGGCCCGAGCCGTATGCGGACGTGATGTATGTCGCGAACCCAATTGCGCGCAAAATCCAAGCGCTTAAAATTCATCCCGACGGGCCGCGTTACAAACTCCAGAAACTCCCCGACTTCGTCCAATCCAGCGACGAGATGTTCCGACCAGTCGCGATTCAATTCGGTCCCGATGGCTGCCTGTACATTGTGGATTGGTACAACAAAGTCATCTCGCACAACGAGGTGTCGCGGAACCATCCCGAGCGCGACAAGAAACGCGGGCGCATCTGGCGTGTGAAGCACAGCACGCAGAAGCCATTCGACGTGCCGGACTTCACGACATCAAGCGGCGAAGAGCTTCTCGCAAAACTCGGCAACGTCTCGGTCCGACAGCATCACCTCGCGTGGCAGGCGATCGTGGATCGCAAGCTCACGGAGCTAACGCCGAAACTGAAAACTCTCATTCGC
>DATHEW010000501.1:0-3556 GCA_035318425.1 Candidatus Acidiferrum sp.
GATGGGCACATCGGCGCGTTCGCTGAAACCGACGTTGTTCGTGTAAGGCTCTTCCTTTTCCAGCGCGCCAAGTTCGGTGAGTTTCTCCACCGCCACCTTGCGCGCCTTGAAACGATCCAGCCCGCGCAGGTCCGCGCCCGCGAGATCGTTCATCGTCGCGTCGGGATTCATGATGTCCACTACGCCCAGCTTGTGACGCTGGCCGATTTCAAAGTCCGCCTTGTCGTGCGCCGGTGTCACCTTCAACACGCCCGTACCGAATGCGAAGTCCACATGCTCGTCGCCGATGATGGGGATGAGTTTCTGCTCGCATGGCAATTCAGAGGGCAGGGGACGCACCACGTGCTTTCCGATGAGATGTGCATAGCGCGAGTCCTTGGGATTCACGGCCACCGCCGTGTCGCCCGGAATTGTCTCCGGTCGCGTCGTGGCAATGGTCAGGAACGTGCCGGGCTGTTCCGCTACTTCCACCTTGAAGTGATACATGAAGCCCTTCTGCTCCTTCATGATCACTTCTTCATCAGAGAGCGCCGTGAGCGAGGCCGGGCACCAATTCACCATGCGCTTGCCGCGATAGATGAGTCCCTTCTTGTAGAGATCCACGAACACGCGCGTGACGCAGCGCGAATACTCCGGGTCCATGGTGAAGCGCGTGCGCGTCCAGTCGCACGACGCGCCGAGCGCCTTGAGCTGCTGGAGAATGATGCCGCCGTGCTTCTCCTTCCAGGTCCACACGCGCTTCAAGAACTCGTCGCGTCCGATGTCCTGCTTCGTCTTGTGCTCCTCCTTGCGAAGCTGCCGGAGCACGACATTTTCCGTAGCGATGCCCGCGTGGTCCGTGCCCGGCAGCCAGAGCACTTCCTTGCCATCCATGCGGGCCTTGCGGGCGAGGATGTCCTGGATGGTGTTGTTCAACACGTGCCCGAGCGTCAGCACACCCGTGACGTTCGGCGGCGGGATGACGATCGAGTAAGCCGGTTTGATCGAGTGCGGGTTGGCCGTGAAACAATTCCGGTCGAGCCAGAACTGATACCACTTCGCTTCTACCGACTGCGGTTCGTATGCCTTCGAAATTTCCGACATGGGGCCGAACTGTAGTACACACACGCCGCGCATCGCAACAAACCAGATGGTTTCCCGCAGAGCAAACGCATTAAAACGGAAATGATGGTAGAAATGGCCGCGCTGCGGCCATTCCGTCCCGATCAGCGGACGGCCCAAGTGGCGCACGCCTCGATCGTTCAGACGGGCCGCAGCGCGACGAGTCCCACCTCGTTAGTTCGTTTGAGACGTTTGCCCTGTGGTTTCCCGAAGCGGCGACAGAACGCGCCACCTTGGTCCACTTTTGGGCGCCAAGGGGAAAATTAACTTGCCACTCGCTTTCACCTTTTTAAAATACGTGCTCCCGGAAGGGAGCGAACCGGGAAAAGCGCGCCTGATTTTAGCAGATGTTGAATTCGGTTCTTGAATCGTGCTGCTTTCGAGGCTACCGGATACGCACTGCGGGTACAACGAAAGATGTGCAGCCGGGATTGCAGTAAGATTTCTGTTTCGACAGTCGCCAATGTAGCTCAGTGGTAGAGCAACGGTTTCGTAAACCGTAGGTCGGTGGTTCAATCCCACTCATTGGCTCCACTTTTCCAACGCCTCGCCTCCACCCTGCAGCAAATCGAACCGAGTCACTTTCTGAGAGCGTTGTGCAATTGTTTCGGGAGATAATCTGTGCGGTGCTGGCGGCTTCGACGGAAGCCAGGGCAGTTGGGCTCGGGACTCGCCAAGAAGGAATGGTCGGAGCGACAGGATTCGAACCTGCGACGTCTTGGTCCCAAACCAAGTGCTCTACCAGGCTGAGCTACGCTCCGATCAGGGCGGCTATTAATCACATACTTCCCGCCGGGCGCAATGTGGAAATTGGCTTTTCAGCGAAGATCGATCAGCGGGGCGAGTTCGGTCAGCAAACGCTCCAGCTCCTTGTAGTAATCATCTTCTTTCAATTCGCTTTTGCGACGGCGCAACGAATTGATCTCTACTTCCACTGTATCGCGCTTGCGACGCTGCTCCGGATCGAGCGCCTGCTCGGATGCGCTGCGAACGAGATGCCATTGATGCGCGCGTACACCGTCAATGGACGTTCCGGCCGATGGTGTTTTCACCGCACGCACGCCGCGAAACCAATCGACAGGCGTGCCAAGCCCGTCGCCGTTGTCGTCGATCAGAGCGTGCTCCGTCGCGAGACGGCCTTCAGTTTTGTAAAACTCAGTGACGCGTCGCGACGCAATGAGGAACGCCTCCAGCAACGACGTCTGCCCGTCCTTATCGAGATCAGCGGATGGCGACGCAATCGACTCCGAAATGTATCGCCCGAACCGCGTGTAATTTTCCTCCGCGCCACTGCGCGTGCTCGTGATCACCACGCGGTTCGAATGAGAGAGCGCCTTGATGAACGGTGCGCTCGCCGATGCGCTGTTGATGATGGCGATGGGTCGCGTGAATGGAGCGAGTTGTTTCACCAGATCGCTCGCCGACAAATCCGGCCCGCGCAAGTTGAACTTTGCTTCCTTGCCATCCCATGTGCCATGGCCGAGGAACACGAGCCACAGTTCGCCCGCCGAGTTCGTCGGTTCTTTTTGAAGCGCTTGTTGAAGAACTTCCACATCATTGGTCGAGCTGCCATTCGTCAAACCGATCCCGATGAAGTTCACGCCGCCAGTTGCGCATGCGTTCTGCCAGTGCCGCGCGGACTCAATAAACTCCTTGGCGAACTCTTCTTCACCCGCCGCGCCAACAACAGCGATGACCGTCGGCTTTTCAACTCTCTCCTCATGTGAACTCGCCGTCGCGGTGATTGCGAAAAGACAAAGCGCGAACAGAAATCTCACGGCAGCCCTTTCCATCGACGCACGCCCCATTCACCCGCGAAGCACACCAGCGCGAAGAGAAACATCGCCGGCGTGTGCCAGAGCGGTTGCGCAATCGTTTCGGTCACGGGCGCCTTGCGATTCGGCAACGACTTCACGAAGCGCTCCAATCCATCCGCGCTGATGACTTCGCCGCCAGTTTGCTTCGCGAGCTTTTCGAGCAAAGCACGATTCGGCTTCAACGAGCGGAACTCTTCCGCTGCCGGATCACTGGCCCAGCCTGCCTCCGCCCGCCCGAGTTCCGCGCCATTCGCATCCAACACCACTGCCTCCGCACGATAGCCGCCCGTTTCACGAGGAATGTAAGTCGCGGCGTAATGGCCGGGCGCCGATGCAGAAGCCTCGGCCAGGAGGCGAACCGCATTCGAGCTCGTTGCGGGATTCGAAGTCACCGGCGTCACGTAAACGTGGACCGTCGCCGAATCCAACGGTTGAAACTCCTTGTCTCGCGCCATCACTTGCAAGGTGACCGCGCCGTTGGCGGATTTTTCTTCCACGCGCAGTTCCACTGGCGATGGCACATCCGTGACAACCCAACGCATCATCTGGCGCCAAGCCTTGCCCATGTCCTGTTGCATCGCTTCGTCTCGTAAGCCCCAGCGCCACAGGTCGCCGATGAGCAACGCTGCCGTGCGTCC
>DATHEW010000502.1:0-7121 GCA_035318425.1 Candidatus Acidiferrum sp.
GTCGTTGGCCTCGGTGAGTGGGGGGGCAGAGGACCAGCAGGTGGTGGAGAAAATGTTGTTGGGACATCGGGAATCCATCAGCGGCGTCTCGATCGACGAAGAGATGAGCGACCTGATGAAGTATCAAACCGCTTTCGAAGCTTCCGCGCGCCTGATCAGCGTGGTGGATGAAATGCTCGACACTTTGGTGAATCTGAAACGGTGACGAACCCCTGAATCACAACCTTTATGCGCGTTTCCTCCAACTCCTTCTCGAACCAGTTTCTCGATCAGTTGCGCTCGCTCACTGCGCGGCAAAGCCGGTTGCAGACGCAGGCCGCGACGGGGCAGCGCATCCAAACCGCGGACGACGATCCCGCCGCCATGCAGCGCGTGCTTGGGTTGCAGGCAGAGGGCGCAGGCATCGCGCAGTTCAAGAAGAACATTTCATCGCTCGCGGACAAGGCATCTGCTTCGTACGACCTCATGCGAGGGCTGAAAAAGATTTCTGATCGTGTGGGCGAGCTCGCGACGCTGTCGGATGGATTGCGTTCGCCGGAGGAGTTGAAGATTTACGCAACGGAGGTCGGGCACTTGATCGAGCAGGCGGCCCAGCTCGTGAACGGCAAACACAACGGCGACTATCTTTTCGGCGGCACGCGCAGCGATCAACCGCCCTTCACCGTGGCCAAAGACGCGAGCGGCACCGTGACTAGCGTTGGCTACGTGGGCAACACGGATGTGCCGAGCGTGGAAGCCGCGGAAGGTCTGTTGATGAGCGTGCAGGTGCCCGGCGCCAACACCACCGGGACTGGCGAGCGAGGGCTGGTTTCGGACAGCCGCACCGGCGCGGATTTCTTCGCGCACATGATTCAATTCCAAAGTCATTTGCTCGCCGGCGACACGGCCAGCGTGGCTGCCACGGATCGCGCAGCCTTCGCGCGTGACGAAGAAAACCTGGTTCTCCAGATGGGCTCAAACGGCGCGGTTCAATCGCGCCTCGAAGCAGCGCAGTCCATTGCGGGGAGCCGCGCTGACGCGGTGGAAAATCTCGTCTCAAAAGAAGCGGACGCCGACCTGGCGCAAACGCTGGTGCAACTCAACCAGGCGCAGACGGCTTACCAGGCCGCGTTGCAAAGCGGCGCGAGCATTATGCAGCTCTCGTTGCTGAATTATCTGCATTGAGCTGATTCCGAAGGGCGGGCGTTCCTGCCAGCGTTTAGAGTGACCGCCCGCAGGTAACATCCCATTGCTTTGCATTTCCTGAGCCGTCCGGCGTGAGTCCTGTGCTTCCACCGCGAGACCTCTCATCGCGGCGGGTCAATCGATGTAAGTGAACTCGTTCACATTCAAGAGCACCCGGCAAAGCTCGGCGAGGGAGCGAGTGCGGATCAACTCCGAGCAGGCGGTCAATTCGTCTTTATCCGGCGCACGTTGCAGCGCGAGAGCGAAGGCTCGCTGGGTTTGCCGGCGCGGGTCATCTCCCGTTTCGTGCCGGATGCGTTCAGCCATCGCGCGGCTTGCTTCGGCGGCGAGCGAACTGTTGAGCAGTGAAAGGGCCTGTGGCGCCACGATCGATTCCTCCCGGCGCGCGCAAGAAACGGAGTTCTCCGGCAGGTCAAACGTTTCCATGAACGGCACACGCACCGTGCGCTTCTGAATCAGAAAGACGCTGCGCACGTTCTGGTTCGTTTTCGCCGACGGATACCAGCCCTTGGTTTTCGTTTCGTTGTCATCGAGGAACGCTGGATTCGCTTGAAGAATTTCAGCCGGCAAATCGGGCCAGATCGGCGGACCGCCGGTGTGCTCCAGCTTCAACAAGCCAGAGACGGAGAGCAGTGCGTCCCGCAGTTGTTCGGCGCTGAGCCGGCGAAGAGCCTGGTGAGAGTAATCAGTAGTCCGTGAATCAGTATTCAGCGCCTTCGCGCCGCGCTGCTGAACTGACTTACTGATGACTGATTCACTGATTGCTGATCTTTGCCGATACGTCGCGCTCGTCACGATCAGTCGGTGAAGCCGCTTCATGGACCAGGCGAACGCGCCCCCGGCATCTTGCCGAGTCCCGATGCCAGCCCGGCGAGACACCGGTGGCACATTCATGAACTCGCCGGCGAGCCAGTCCAGCAGCTCGGGATGGCTTGGCCGCGCGCCGGCCAGCCCAAAATCATTTGGCGTGGCGACCAGCCCATGACCGAAATGTTCCTGCCACACACGATTCACAAACACGCGTGCCGTCAGCGGGTTGTTCGTCGATGCAATCCAATCCGCCAACGTCAGCCGCCGTCCGGTGGTCTTTCCATTAACAGATTTGCGAATCGCAGCGGGGTTCGGATCCAGGATCGAAATAAAACCTGGCGGTACCGCATCGCGCGGCGACTTGTGATCACCTTGGAATAGAATCCTGGTCGGCGCGATCTTGTCTGGATTGTCCGTGGCCAGCAGCCCGAGCGTGAGTGGCTTCTTCCGCTTACTCAGCGCATCGATGGATTTTGAAAGCTCCTCGTTCTGCTTCTTCTCATTCCCGCTGAGTGCAGCAGTGACTTCCTTGTCCTTGATCGCGACGTTCTTTTCGAGAGCATCGAGTTTCTTCTTCGTTTCGTCCGTTTGCTTTTCTTTCGGTGCGTCGAGCAATGCGCGTTCGTCCCCGGTGAGTTTCGCGAGCTTCTCTTCGCGCAAACGCTTCTTCACTTCACCGTGCAGCGCGTCGCGCTCTTCTTTGATCGGCTTGATCTTCGCGTCCAATTCTTTGTTGTGCCGGCGAATCGATTCCTGTTCCGCGGCAAGGTCGAGCGGAATGTCATCCGCGTACTTCACCGGCTCGAAGAACGCGCGAATGCGGAAATGGTCCGCCTGCGACAGAGGATCGTACTTGTGATCGTGGCAGCGATTGCACGACAGCGTCAGGCCGAGAAAGGCGCTCCCCGTCGTCTCGGTGAGATCCGCCATCAACTCCGCACGCGCACGATCCTGCTCGTTGAAAGCGCCAGCGGAATTGTCCTGCGGTCCAAGACGCAGAAATCCCGTTGCGATCAACGCATCCTGTTCCCGTTCATCTTTCGGTGCGCCCGCGATCAATTCATCTCCTGCCAAATGCTCGCGAATGATCTGATCGAATGGTTTGTCGGCGTTGAATGATCGAATCAGGTAATCGCGAAACCGCCACGCCTTCGGCCGATATTCATCCCAATCGAAGCCGTTGCTATCGCTGTAACGGATCACGTCCATCCACAGTCGCGCCTGATGCTCGCCGTAGCGCGGCGACGCAAGCAATTTGTCCACGAGCCGTTCGTAAACATCGCTTCGCTTGTCGTTCAGAAACGCGCTCGTCTCCTCGGGCGATGGCGGCAGCCCGATGAGATCAACGTAAAGTCGGCGGGCCAGCGTGCGCCTGTCCGCCTCGGGAGAGGGCTTGAGCTTCTTCTCCTCCAACTTCGCCACGACAAAATTGTCGATCGGGTTGCGAACGAACTTTTTGTTTTGCACGCGCGGTGGCTCGACGCGCTTCACCGGTTTCAACGACCAGAGGTCGAGCCTTTGCCCTCCGAAGATGCGCACGATGGGATTGCGCTCGTCGCTCCATGCATCGCCGATGCGTTCGCCGGCTTTCAGCGGAGGTTCGATTGTTGTCATGGCTGCGACCTCAGGCCATGGAGCGCCGGTCTCGATCCACTTTCGGATCACCGCGATGTCATTCGTCGTGAGCTTCTCTTTCGGCGGCATCTCCAACTCTTTTTTGGAATGCATCACCGCCTGGAGCAGCAAGCTGTCATTGGGTTTTCCGGGAACCACGGCGGGCCCGTTCTCGCCACCTTTCAACACAGCTTCGCGTGAATCGAGACGCAAGCTGCCTTTCACCTTGTCTGGCCCGTGACAACTCACGCAGCGCAAATCGAGCAGCGGCTTCACCTTCTCGTTGAAATACTGTTCGCCTGGAGTCTCGGCGTGCGCGAGAGCAGCAGCGGCAACAAGGGCGAAGAACGGACGTGTCATAGCGGCAGGCAACGTAGCGCAGACTTCCAGGTCTGCCGTATCGCAGGTTTCAAAACCTGCGAGCGCCCGTCGTATCCAATGCGCTTTGAGTCACTACGCCCTGCCGATTTGGAAATCGGCGATACGGTAGGTTTGGAAACCTGCGCTACGAAACGTCGCCTGAGCATCAAGCAGTTCATGCCCGCGTGATCTTCTTGTAAGGCTCGCCTTCGTTCACCGTCGGACGTTCTGGACGGCCTTTGTATTTGTAAACCAAATCCATGTTGTCCAATCCCATCAGCCAGAGAATGGTCGCGTGCAGGTCATGCACGTGCAGCCGATCCTCAACCGCGTGCAGTCCGACGTCGTCGGTCGTGCCGATCATCTGGCCGCCGCGCACGCCGCCGCCCGCCATCCACATCGTGAAACCGGTGGGATTGTGATCGCGCCCATCGCCCTTCTCGCTCATGGGCGTGCGACCGAATTCTCCGCCCCATACAACGAGCGTGGAATCCAACAGGCCGCGTGACTTCAAATCCTTCAGCAAGCCCGCGACCGGCTTGTCCATCGACTTGCAAAGCTTCGGATGATTCTGCTCCAGCTTGTCGTGCGAGTCCCACTTGTTCCCGGCCCCGTGATAAAGCTGAACGAAGCGCACGCCGCGTTCCACGAGCCGCCGCGACAGCAAACACATACGTCCGAAATCGGCGGTCTCTTTTTCGTCGAGGCCGTAAAGTTTCTTTGTCGCCTCTGTTTCGGATTTGAGGTCAACAGCCTCCGGCGCTTCCGACTGCATTCGGAACGCGAGTTCGTAACTGGCGATCCGCGCCTCCAGCTCCGACGTGGTCGGATGTGTTGCCGCGTGTTGACGATTTAGTTGTGAGAGCAATTCGAGCTTCCGCCGCTGTTGCGCATCGCTGACCCCTTCCGGCGTGTTCAAGTTCGCGATCGGTTCACTGCCTGAGTTGATGCGCGTGCCCTGATAAAGCGCCGGCATGAAGCCCGCGCCCCAGTTGCGCGGTCCATTCACGATGGTGGACGGATTGTCCTGCATCACCACGAACGCAGGTAGATTCTTGTTCTCCGAGCCCAGCCCGTAAGTCACCCACGATCCCAGCGACGGACGGCCCGCCAACGTGCTGCTCGTGTTCATCTGGCAGATGCCCGCGGAGTGATTGATGCCATCGCCGACGCAGGAGCGAATCACCGCCAGATCATCCGCGCACGTCGCGAGGTGCGGCAGCCAATCACTCATCCAAATGCCGCCTTCGCCATGTTGCTTCCACGCGCGCTTGGATGCGAGGATCGGCGAATCGAACTCGCCCATTGCCGTGATCACGCGCCCGAAGCTGGGCGGGATGGGTTTGCCCGCGAGTTCTTTGAGCAACGGTTTTGGATCGAACATGTCGATGTGACTCGGCCCGCCTTCCATGAAGAGAAAGATGACGTTCTTCGCGCGCGCGGGGTAGTGGCCGGCTTTCGGCGCGAGAGGATTTTCTGGTGAAGACGTTTCCGCGCCGAACGCAGTCGAAATCAAATCCGTCAGCGCGAGCCCGCCGAATCCCAACCCGCTTCGCATGAGAAAATCGCGGCGTGAGAAAGCGCGCTCCGTCCGCCCGCAGAAGAACCATTCAGAATTCATTGGTTGTTCTCGTTGACCTGTTTACACGTTTTCTTCAGCCGTAACGTAGTCTCGGATGAGCAGAGTGACTCTCGAATATCCGACCAGTTGGCTCGCGGCACTCGGCACTGACGAGAAGTCATTCGGTCGCGATGCGAAGATCGCATCCGGGATGAAACTTTTCGAAATCGGCAAGCTCACCAGCGAACAGGCCGCAACACTTGCCGAAATCTCGCGCAGCGAGTTTCTGCTCACCTGCCGCCAATGGGGCGTGAACTCGGTCTTGTGGGACGACGCTGAACTGCGCGCCGAGTTCGCTACTCCGCTCAAGTGACTGTCGTCTGCAATGCGGGGCCACTGATCGCGTTGGATGGAGTTCGCCATCTCGATCTTCTTCAGATTCATTTCTCGCGAATAATCGTGCCGGAACTGGTCGCTCGTGAAGTTTTCGGCAGTGGGTCGCCTCGGCTTGGAGCGGCTGGGTTGCAGCAGGCCGCGTGGGGGGCAATTCCTTCCGTAACCGATCTGCTGACCATGGTTTGAGCGAATGGCTATTGGTTTTCCGACCGCATCATTGCAGAGATTTGTGCCCAGGCCGGCGAAGTATAAGCGCCGACATGTTGTTTGAATTGAGCTCAGCACTTCAATCCACATACAAAAACTCGTTCGCATTCAACAGCACGTGGCAGAAGTCGGTGAGCGCGGTGGCGCGCGGTTTTTCCTTCGTAGTTGGCTTGGCCTGCGCGACGATGTCCGCGCCGTGGCCGGAGTGATCCTTGAGCGGCCCTTCAGCTTCGAACCGCCACATGCCCATCGTGTGCTCGTTCACCGCAGCGGTAGTGAACAACAGTTGTTCCTGTGCCAATGCCACAT
This sequence comes from Candidatus Acidiferrum sp., assembly GCA_035318425.1. Taxonomy (GTDB): domain Bacteria; phylum Verrucomicrobiota; class Verrucomicrobiia; order Limisphaerales; family SIBH01; genus JANNGC01. Next base: position 6,443 of record DATHEW010000502.1, read on the forward strand.
CCGAAAGTCGGACGTCATCGATCAGGCCGTCGAACACGAACTGTCCTTCGCCCGCTCGGCCGCCGACGACCACCGGCAAGTTGTTCGCGAGACCGCTCTTCACGATGTGCGCCATCTTCACCACCGTCATGGGCTCGTCGTCGTTCGTCAGGTCGCGCAAGTAAAACGTGATTCCATTTGGCTCACTGAGTTTCACCGACACAGCGACGAAGTACGGCTTTCCAAGATCAACGTGCAGCCCGGAGAAAATCGGTTCGACTGGATCACTCGCCGACCACGACTGATCGCCGACCAGTTGCAGCACGAGCGTCTGCGGTTTGTTCCGCGATTTCGCGCCCGTGACACCAAGCGACCATCCGCGATCGCCACGCTTTCCGCTCCACTTCGAAGCGATGGTGCGCACCTGAGCGTCGTTGTAGATCGACTTGAGCTGCAGGAACGCTTCGATCGTGAACTCGTTGGTGGTCGCCCGGGTCAACTGCGTTGTGAGCCGCGATTGCGGTGAACCCGGCGCGAGCAGCGCGGCGCGACCCTCACGAAACGACATCTTGTCATTGGCGAATGGAATCGATGCGAGCGGAGCCGGGGAGCCGCGAATCACCGTCGCTTGTTCGCGTAAGAAAGTTTTTGCGGCGTCGCGTTCAGCATCGGTGGGCGCACGGCCGAAGAGCAATTGGTA
>DATHEW010000503.1:0-4060 GCA_035318425.1 Candidatus Acidiferrum sp.
ACAATTGGAGTTTGGGGCGATTCGAGATTGAGTTTGAGCCCGCTCCCAAAGGCGTGCCGCGTGTTGGCGTGCAGTTCGAGATCGATGCGAACGGCATTCTCCACGCTCTCGCGCGCGACGTAAAAACCGGTCACCAGAAAATCGTCCAGATGCAGAGCGCGGTGGATGTCGATGACGCCGATGTGCAAAAGATGGTCGAGGAATCGGTCGAGCACGCCTTCGACGATTTGCGCGCGCGGCAATGGATCGAAGCGAAGATTCGCGCCGGCGAAACGATTATGGCTACGCGCAAGACGATGGGCGATTACGCCGCGGAGCTTGAGCCCGAGTACAAGCAGCAGCTCGATGCAGCACTGGAAGAAATCGAAGCTGTGCTGTCAGAGGAGGAGCCACGCACGAAGACGGGTGATCCGCGCAAGCTGAAGGAAGCCAACAGCAAGCTGGATGAAGTCACCAAGCCGTTAGCGGATCACGCGATGGACAAGGCGATGGAAGCGATGTTGCGCAAGCGCGGGCTGTTGGCGCCGGAGGGATCGCCGAAAGTGGAGGGTGGAACGGCTTCGACGTGAGCGAGGGAGATTAGGATTAAGATTACGAAGAGGATTACGAAAGGGGCGGGAAAGTCTATGCGGCGCCGCTCCTAATCGTAATCCTGTTCTTAATCCTGCTCCTCGCGTGTTGCGTGAGCTTTGTCTCGGTGCTAGACCCGCTGCATGAAAAAGGGTGCGACATGGATTGTGCTCGCGTTCATCGCCGCCGCAGCGGGGCTCGTGGCTTGGATGACATGGTCGGGGATGGAAAAGTTGGACGGGCCTTCTCAGCCTTACGCGTCAGAACTCGCGAGCAATGATGTTGCTGCGTCTCATGTCGTCCGGACGAACACCGCATTTCACTCCGCGCATTCGACGAACTTCGCGCCCCTAGTCGCAAGGCAAATCACCCCACCACCAGCCGTTGCCTCTCCGCAGGTGTTGAATCGCACGCCCACTTCACCTGCATCCACCGAAGAGAACGCGGTGGAGCTCGATTCCCTGAATCGCGGCACGCTCCCTCCTTCGCCGCGCACGATCGCTGGCGGTTCGGTGAACCCGTTCGACGGCACGCCGGAACACGAGATCATCGGCATCGGCGCGGTGTTGTTGCGAAAGGACGGCGCGTTGCAGGTGCGCGATGTGTTGCCGGGCTCGCCCGCGGCATTGGCAAATCTTTCCGGGTGCAGCATTCAATCGGTGGATGGCGTGAATGTGGTTGAATTGTCCATGGAGGAATGCGTGCGTCTCCTTCGCGGCGCAGAGGGCAGTACGGTGAAGCTGGAGGTCATTGATCTCGCGCAGCAGCGCCAGACCGTCGAAGTGGTTCGGAACAAGGTGCAGCTTTAGCGGCGCGCGACAAGCCGCCGCGGAAGATCCAGCGCGCAAAGACGAATTCGCTGACGGCACCAAGAACGAACAGCGGCACGACGAGAATTTCCGCCAGATCACTCGAGCTCGCGTGCATGTCATGCAGAGCTTCGACAATTTTCGCGAACCGATCCTGTGTCATTGTGTCGGGGCTGAAGCGCATCTAGCGCTTGAATCGCTCTTCCAACAAGCGGTTTAATCACGCATCAAATCCATGCGCTCATTCCTGTTGCTCCTTGTGTTGTTGACGCTGCTGACGGCTCCGAAGGCTGACGCGGCGTCATTGAAATGGTTCAAGGGAAACCTGCACACGCACTCGTTGTGGAGCGATGGCGATGATTTTCCCGAAATGATCGCGGAGTGGTACAAGACGAACGGCTACGACTTTCTCGCCTTCTCGGATCACAATACTTTGCAGAGCGGCGAGAAGTGGATGCCGATGACGAGCAATGCACGCAAGCTGGCATTGCAGAAATACGTGCAACGCTTCGGCACGAACTGGGTGCAGAGCCGCTGGGGAACGATTACCAATAAAGACGGACTGGTGTCGGATGCGAACTGGGTTCGGCTGAAACCGTTCACCGAGTTCGCGCCGCTCGTCGCGCGGAAAGACAAGTATCTGCTTATCCCTGGCGAGGAGATTTCCGCGCAGCATCTGAAAGCGCCGATCCATCTTGGAGCAATCAACTTGAGGGAACTGATTCCGCCATTGAAGGGCACGAGCGTGGTGGACGTGATGGAACAGAATGTGGACGCGGTTTACGATCAGCGGGCGCGCACCGGACAAGCGATGTTCCCGCACGTCAATCATCCGAACTTCAAATGGGCGATCACGGCGGAAGAGTTGATGCAGGTGCGGCGCGGGCAATTGTTTGAGGTCTATAACGGCCATGCGGAGGTTCACAACAGCGGCGATAACACACACGCGGACACGGAGCGCGTGTGGGACATCATGTTGACGCGAAGACTGGCGGAGCTTGGCTTGCCGGTGATGTACGGCATCGGAACGGATGATGGGCACCATTACCACGAGTGGCTGCCGACGAGGTCAAATCCCGGACGCGGCTGGGTCGTGGTGCATGCGCGGGAATTGTCGCCGACGAAACTGATCGAGGCGATGGAAGCCGGAGATTTCTACGCGTCCAGTGGGGTCGAGCTCAAGGACATCGAAGTCGATTCAAAAAGTTATCGCGTGGAGGTGAAAGCGGAGCGCGGGGTGACTTACAAGATTCAGTTCATCGGGACGCGGCACGGATACGATCCGCGCAGTGAACCGACCGCCGTGAAGCCGGGCGCAGAGTTGGGCGTGACGCGGCGTTACAGTGCAGACATCGGGACGGTGCTCGCCGAGGCGTCGGGCAAATCGGCGACTTACAAGTTCAAGGGCAACGAGATTTACGTGCGTACGAAGGTGATCTCTTCGCGTTTGAACGTGGCCGAGCAGCGCGGCAAGGAGCCGATTGATCGACAAGTGCTGGCGCGAAATCCATTCGCTTATCAAGCGGCATGGACACAGCCGACCGTTCCGACGCGCGAATCAGCAAAGTAGCGCGTCGTTCACGGAACGAGCACGCGCAGGGCACGCGGTTGCACGGAGAAAGTCGCGGGAAGCGGCGCCACATTTTCACCATCCACATGGAAGGGGACCGCCGTCTCACAGACCACGTCGATGGAGCTTCCCTGCAATTGAACGGTGTTGCTCCACGTATGAAAGTCGCCGCTCATCATGCCGACGCCGACCCGTGCGAGGGCTTGCGGACTCAGCGTGGGAAAGACGGTCACTTCCAGCATCCCATCCGTGAGATCAGCGAGCGGAAAGACGTTGAAGCGGCCGCCATAAAATTTCCCATTGCCGATGAGCGCGAGCTTGCCACGCGCGGTTAGTTTGCCATCGCTCACGACAATGTCGGGAAGCGTTCCGCCCAAGGCTCGGAAGCCGGCAACGACGTAAGCAAGGTATCCGACTTTTTTCTTCAACTCCCAATCGACGAGTTCGATGGCGCGTGAGTCGAGACCGGCGCCCGCCATCTGCGCAAAGTAACGGCGCAAAGGTTGGCCATTCTCAATGTAGCTGGCGTAAGGAGCGTCAATGGTCGTCTCGTTGCCGCCGCGAATGACGGCCCATGCGCCATCGAAGTCGGTGGGGATGCGCAGTTCCTTGGCGAAGACATTGACGGTGCCGAGCGGAAGCAATCCCAATCGGCAACGCGCAAAACCGTCCGGCGCCTCACCGATCCCGTTCATGACTTCGTTCACCGTGCCGTCACCACCAGCGGCGACGATCACATCGAAACCGTCGCGCACTGCCTCGGCGGCAATTCGGTGAGCGGCACCCGCGTGGGTGGTGGGTTTCAGTGCGCATTCGCGCGCGAGGTCCGTGAGGCGTGACTGGAACAGCCGCGCCTTGTCGCCACGAGCAACCGGATTGAAGATCACGCATGTCTTCACGCGGCGGCGATGCTGCGCAACGTGCCGCCAGTTTGCAACTGGCGGGAGTTTTCGAGGGAGGGGGAGGATTACGATCAGGAGTTACGATTACGAAAGGCAACGTCCTGTTAATCTTAATCTTAATCTTAATCGTAATCCTCCGTGCAGATCAGCCTCCGCAACCCTCAACCCTTCTTTGCGAGCACTTCGCGCGCGCGTTGCAATGCGTAGTC
>DATHEW010000504.1:0-5615 GCA_035318425.1 Candidatus Acidiferrum sp.
CCCCAACTTTAAATTTCAGGAGATGCCTCCCAAAAGTTACATCCGGTATTAGCTCGCCTTTCAGCAAGTTATTCCAAACTTCATGGCAAATTACCCACGTGTTACGCACCCTTGCGCCGCTGAACAATCAGAATATTGCTATCCTGATTATTCCGCTCGACTTGCATGTCTTATCCACGCCGCCAGCGTTCGTTCTGAGCCAGAATCAAACTCTCCGTATAAAACGTTAGCTTGATCCTTGTCTGATTACTGATCAGACAGGTTGCAATTATAAAACCTTCAGTGTTTCGTCCATACTAACCAAACGAAACGTGAAGGGGCTCTTCACTCATCGCACAATTCAATTTTCAATGAACAGCGACCGTTTGACCGGTCAAAATTCCAAGGCCTTCTCTTGAAGGGATGCGGAAGATACTGATTTATTCCCGCTCGTCAAAACTTATTTCAAAGTTTCTTCACTTTTAAATCCCTGTAAGGGAACAAAAAAATCTCAGTGCCGAATTTCACTGCCACGTTTCGGCAACTGAGTCACTTCGTTAAGTTGGCCTGAATTTACTCAGACGCAGGAGACTGTCAAAACTTTTTTCGTACTTGTCTGTTATGATCCGTTGTTACTCGGGCGAACAGGCCGGTGGTTCAGTTTTGTGGTCTGTCCGAAACTGCTGCGTTCCGCCCCATCACGACAATGGAGAGGCGTCTCATCTCCTTCGTCGGCCCCACGGTTTGCCGCCCAATTTTGCCGAGGGCTATCATGTTCGGCGGCGAAGAAACGCCCCACGTTCTGCGCCACTGGGTGGCGTCGCTTTTGTCTTGAGGATCGTGGTACTGTCTTTCTAGCTAACTGAGTTCCTTACACCGTTGTGGGTATCATGACCCTTTTTCATTATCAGAACTTTCCACTGCCCATCTGAAGCAATCGTCGATCTGACACCGTCGTCACTTGGATTCTTGTTCCGTGCCGAAGCCCCAGTTACCATGAACGCATGAATCCGGGACGCGTTTTGTTAATTGCTTGCGCTCTCTTGTTCGTCGAATCGCACGCTGCTGATCGTCCGTCTCCTCTCCGTGGGGCGCTGTCGCTGCACGCCTCGTTCGACGGCCGGCTCGATGCCGATTTTGCTGTCGGCGATTCGAAGCTCTACACCGCGCCCACTGGCAATCGGTCTCAGGGGCGCGCTGGATTACCTGAAAGCAACCAGGTCATTCACGCGAAGGGTGACGGTCGCTTCGGCGACGCGCTACGCTTCACGCAAAAGATGCGCCCGGTCGTGTTCTTCAAGGGCGAGAAAAATCTCGGCTACAAGAGCAACAATTGGAACGGCGCCCTCTCCTGCTGGCTCCGTCTCGACCCTAACAAGGATCTTCAGCCAGGCTACTGCGATCCGTTGCAATTCGTGGCGCAGTCATGGGACGAGGGCAACATGTTCCTCGAATTCAGCAAGGACCACACACCGCGTCATTTCCGTTACGCGATGCAACCGCAGAAGAGATCGTGGAACCCGCAGAACCGCGGCTGGGAAGCATTCGCGGAAATGGACCGACCGATGGTCGCGGTCCATCAGCCACCATTCACGCGCGAGAAGTGGACGCACGTGGCTTTCTGCTTCGCAAACGTGAACTCTGGCAGCAGGGACGGCTGGGGCCGGCTTTATCTCGACGGAAAAGAGGGGGCGCTTTCGAGAACTGGCAACTCGTCTTTGACTGGGATGAAAGCCAGAGCGCGCTGACCCTTGGATTGAGCTACATCGGATGGATGGACGACATCGCAGTCTTCAATCGCCCGCTGACGGCGGCAGAGGTGAAGGCGATCTTCGAGCTAAAAAACGGCGTTCGTGATCTGAAATAAAAAACGCCGCACAGTTCCCTGTACGGCGTCAGATCAAAATGCCCGGCTTAGCGCACCGCCAGTTGAGCACCTTTGTGCGTGAGCAGCGCTTTGCGCAAAGCCAGCTTGGCCTTGGGGCATTCGCCCTTGGAGCTTTCACAGGCGGCTGCCTTGGATTTCTCACAAGCGGACGCGGCGGCTTTCGCCTTGTCGCAGGTTTTCGCGCAATCCTCGCCTGCGAGAAGCGCGGGCGCAGTTACGAACAATGCCAGTGTCAGTGCGATGAGTGATTTCATGGCTTTGAATTAGCACGATTCATGGAATGTGTGCAACCCGAAGTTGTCACCGAGTTGGCCAACACCTCGGCGGATTATTTGTTGACCAGATCGGCCACCAGAGCACGCTCCTCCTCCAACTCGTTGATCGTGGCGTCGATCTTCGCTTTCGCAAATTCACCGATCGGCAGCCCTTGCACGATCTCCCACTTCTTGCCGTCAGTACGAATCGGATACGAGGTGATCAATCCTTGCTCGAGCCCGTAGCTGCCATCACCATGCACAGCCACGCTGAACCAATCGCCCGTGGACGTCGGCGTGGTGAGCTTGCGTACCGTGTCCACGACCGCATTTGCCGCGCTGGCGGCACTGCTCAAACCGCGCGCCTCGATGATCGCCGCGCCACGTTTTTGAACGATGCCGATGAAATCCTTCTCCAGCCATTCGCGATGGCCAATGACGTCCGTGACCGGGCGGCTGTTGATTTTCGCGTTGAAGTAATCAGGGAACATCGTGGAACTGTGATTACCCCAGATGGCGAGATTCGAGACCGCGGTGACATCGACGCTGGCCTTCTTGGCGAGCTGTGTCTTGGCGCGATTCTCATCCAGCATCGTCATGGCGAAGAACTGTTCCTTCGGCACACCGGCGGCGTTGCTCATGGCGATCAGACAGTTGGTGTTGCACGGATTGCCGACCACGAGCGTGCGGACATCTTTCGCCGCGTTGCGAGCGATGGCCTGTCCCTGGCCGGTGAAAATCTTTCCATTGATGCCGAGCAGATCCTTGCGTTCCATCCCTTGTTTGCGCGGCACCGCGCCGACGAGCAACGCCCAGTTCACACCACGAAAACCTTCATTGAGATCGCTCGTCGGCACACAGCCCTTCAGGAGTGGGAACGCGCAATCATCGAGTTCCATCACCACGCCGTTCAATGCCTTGAGCGCTTTCTCGTCGGGAATTTCTATGAGGTGAAGGATCACCGGTTGGTTGGGACCGAACATCGCACCCGAGGCGATGCGGAACAGAAGTGAGTAACCGATTTGACCTGCGGCACCAGTGACCGCGACACGAATGGGTGCATTGCTCATAAATTTTGTCGCGCGAATATGGGTGCCGACCATTTTTCTGCAACGCTGAATTTGTTCTCCGTCCGCCATGCGCTGAAATTTTCGCAGAAAAGATTTTTTCACTTTTTTGGAAATAGTCGCGTTTTCCAAACGTATTCATGAACGTGAGTACGATCATGTCATTTGGCGCGCCGTCGATGGACCGCGAAGTCCGCGACGCTCGCGCACTGTTCAAGCAACTGGCCTTTCCGCGCGATCTGGCCGAGTGGGTGTCCACTTCACATCTCCAGTCGCTGGCGCAACAACTCGCCCAACGAAGCTCCAACAGCGTGAGCCCCGTCTTCTCGTTTCGCGCGTCGCGAATGGTGAATCCGTGGCGCCTGCTCGCGCTCTGGCTTTACTGCACGGCGCGTGGTGTTTGCAGGCCGAGGGCCGTCGTTGCATTTGCCGCTCTCGATGCCCGGGCGCGGGAACTCTGCGGGACAACGGCGCCTTCGCTGGATGAGTTGCAGCGGTTTCGCGAACAGAATCGCGGACGCACCCTGTCCCGTCTTGAAGAGCTGTTCGCCACGGCCTGCCTGCACGGTCCGACCCGGACTCCCTTCGCCCGCTGCGTAGAGGCTTACGTGTCCGGCAAAGCGCGCGCGGAAGCGGAGCGGCGCTTGTCTCGCGACGATGCCCCTGCGTCGCTGCCCAGCCACGGTTGAATTTCTAAAGGAGGATGCTTGACGCACAAATCCAAGCACACTTCGCCGGGAACACTTCGTTCCTGGCGAAGCCAATTTCAAAAACGTTGCTGCCGCCGCACTCCACGTCTAAAAACACACCGTCTTTCCGGCATGTCGGACGCGCCGCGGACGACGCATGAATCCTGACCCGCACGCAACGTCGACTCCCGCTTCACCACCGGCTCCGGTGATTCCAGACCACGAGATGCTACGCCGCGTTGGCGGCGGGAGCTATGGCGAAGTCTGGCTGGCGCGAAATGTCATTGGCGCTTATCGCGCCGTGAAAATCGTTTACCGCAGCACGTTTTTAGACGCGCGACCGTTCGAGCGCGAGTTCAACGGCATCCATAAATACGAACCCATCTCGCGTTCGCATCCCGGCCTCGTCCAGGTGCTCCAGGTCGGGCGCAACAGTGACGCCGGATATTTTTATTACGTCATGGAACTGGCTGATGACCAGTGCGGCGTGCAGAACTTTCATCCCGATAGTTACTCAGCGCGCACGCTCAGCCGCGACGTGTCGGCGCGAGGCAGGCTGGAATTCCAGGAAACGATCGAGCTTGGAATCGCTCTCGCGGATGCGCTGGGCCATTTGCATCTCCACGGTTTGATTCACCGGGACATTAAACCGTCCAACATCATCTTCGTGAATGGGCGCCCCAAGCTTGCGGACATCGGTCTCGTGGTCACCGTCGGCGAAAGCGACACCATGGTCGGCACCGAGGGGTTCATCCCGCCCGAAGGCCCCACGTCGCCGCAGTCAGACATCTACAGCTTCGGCAAGGTGCTTTACGAAATCAGCACCGGAAACGATCGCAATTTGTTTCCTGAGCTTCCGGAGATCAAGGATGGCGCTGATGCCGAGCAATTCTCCGAGCTCAACGAAATCATCAACAAAGCCTGCGCTCCTGTTCCGGCGGATCGATACCAGACCACCGAGGCGTTGTGCAGCGACCTTGAAGTATTGCGCGCCGGCAAATCCGTGCGCCGCCTTCGCGCGCTCGAACGGCGCTTGTCACTGCTCACCCGTGTTCTGATTGCCGGTGGTGCGATCATCCTGGTGGCGATCGGCGGCATCTACGCTGTGAACTCCGCGCGCGAACGTGAGCAGAAACTCCGCGCTCTAGCATACATCGAGGGTGGCGCGCGGATGATCGAGGACCGGAACTACCACGCCGCGCTGCCTTACTTCGCGCAGGCGCTCGATGCCCGGCGCAGCGATCCCGCCGCCGCTGATCTCCAGCGCCTGCGCATCGGCATGTTGCTAAACCAAAGTGTCCAATTGCTTCAGGTCTGGACCAACGCCGAGCCCGTGAACAACGTCACTTTCTCAGCCGACGGAAAACGCCTGCTCCTTTCGCAGAAATCATCGGCGCAACTCTGGGACATCGCTTCCCGCGCCCCGGTCTCGCCGCTCTTTCAGGTTTCCAACTCGATCGAGACGGCGAGGCTGAGCCCCGATCAATCGCGCATCCTCATTGCCGCGAGCACCAACGTTCACCTGATCGATGCCGCATCCGGCCGGGAGCTGCGTTCGTGGCATTTACCCAAACGCGCCACTACAGCGGTCTTCAGCGCCGATGGAAAACGGATCGCGTGCGGCTGCACTGATTCCCACACCTACATCTTCGACGCCGAATCAGAAAGTGAGGAACCGATTCTCAGTTTGAAGGGGCACACGGACGACGTCGATGTGGCCTGGTTTTCGCCTTCTGGT
>DATHEW010000505.1:0-3886 GCA_035318425.1 Candidatus Acidiferrum sp.
GGCTGACTCGCCGGCACCTCGGCCGCTTGTGTGAACAGGTACGTGCGGCGCGCGGGAAGATAATTGGTTTTGATGTACGCCGCCGCTTGCGGGAGCGTTTGAAAATTCGGCTTGATCGGAATGCTGTCGACGGTGAACGGCCCCGCGTTGGAGCAGCACCACGTTCCCCACTTGGCCAGATCGAGCGCGGCGTCGGGAGCAATCAACGATGTGAGTTGATCGATGCGTTGCTCGAACTTTCCTTCGGCTGCCGGCGTGCCGGGCGGCTGCATCAGTTCTTCCATGAGCGTGCGCAAACGGCGGAGGTACATCTGCCGCGTTTCCGGCTGGTTGTAGATGGCGCTGACGAACCGGTTGTTGCTGCCGATAAAGAGCGCCGTGGTGGGAATCAGCGTGTCGTCCCAATACGTCGGTCCGACTCCGGCCGGATTGCTCCACACGCGCCCGAAGCTGAGGTCCACGTCCCACGGGAGGATTTGCCATTCGCCCGTGCCTTCGGTGTCGCGATACACGTAATAGTTTTTGTGACAGCAATCCGTGTTGCCGATGATCGTCTGCGCCGCGAGATAGCTGGTGACCTCCGGGAGGTTGATGTTGTCGAACAGGTAATTCTTGCGGGCGGCGCCCGTGAGCACGGACGAGCCATTGATCAGGTCCTGCAAGTCCTGCGTCCCCTCATTTTGGCGCGTCTTCTTCTCGCCAGTCGCCACATCGAGGATGTTGTACATCTTGTAGAGCGCGCCCTGCGTATCCATGCCGAGGCGCTCGAGATAATTGTCATCTCCGTTCTCCACCATGTGCGCATCGCTAAAAAATGCGCCGTTCTGGTGAACGCGCACCGGAACGACGAAATGGTAAGGCGTGCCTGCGCTCCGGAACGTTTCGTAGGACAGCACGTTGCGCATGTGCGCCTTGTCGGGATAAATCGTGAGCAGATTAATGTCATCCACGCGGTCTTCGTTGAGCGCCCAGCGGAAGTTGTAGCTGCGATGGAAATCGATGTCGTAGCTCTTCTTCGGGAAACCCGCGCTCGATTGGCCGTGCAGATTCATCCCGACGTTGTCGTAGAATTCACCGAGGTAAAAGAGCGACGCTCGCGTGCCCGCGGTGTTGTCGGCGCCGGTAGGGTTCAAGATGAACCAGTGCAGAACCTCCAGATTGTTCACCGGCCCGATCGGCACAATGGTCCCGAAGTACTCGGGCTGCGACAGCGGTTCGGAGAACACGGGCAAGCGCGAAACCACGTTGCTTGTGTCCGTGGCGCGGACAAACCACCGGATCATCTGTCCGGGCGTCGCGATCCCGGTCGGAATACTGCCGCTGAAAACGCCGTCATTCGTCGCTCCGTCGCCATGCAACCCGTCGTCAAACATGGAAACCTCCACCTCGGGAGTAAACATGACGCGATAGCGCAGTTTAACCGTCGCCACAGGCGCAAACGCCTGCCGAACGTGCGCCGTGACCGTGATTGCCTCAGTGGTCTGCGGCATGTGCGGTGTATGCGTTGCTTCGCTAATGATCGGACCTAGCGCCGCCACACCGCTGTTGTTATTCGTGCCCGGTGTTGGCACGGGGAAATAGCGCGCAACCAGGAGACCGGAAGGCAGTGTGCGGGCGGTTAACTTTGGTCCAAGCAACAGGTCGGAGCTTGCCAGGCCAGTGTTGATCGCCTGGAAAGAGAGAACGTTCGTCCCGATCTGAAGAAAACTTTTCAATGCAGTCAGGTTGATATTCGTGGGCGTGATTGCCGTTCCATCCGCTCGGGCAGGCCCAGCGCCACTCGTGTACGTGACGGGATCGGTCACATTGTCGCGGGAAAAAAACTGGCCATTGAGATAACCCATGTAGCCGTCCTCGTAGAGCAGGGCCAGGTTAATGGAAGCCATCTCAGTGATGTTGGTGACCACAAAGGGGATACGAACGTAAATCGTCTGATTCACGTTGTACATCGCCGTGTCGACATTGAACCCAATGTACGGATTGTAATCCACCCCGTCGATGTTGCGATCGTAACCGACAGCAAGTACGCCCGTGGGCCATGATGAGTCGTTAAACGCGATATCAGTCCAGAGCAGTCCCATGTCCGCGACTGGCACCAGCGCTTTGGCGGGCGCATTCGTTTCCACGAGCACGATGTCGCGGGCGTCGCTGGCAAAACCGTACGAAACATCCGCCGCCTGCTTGGGAAACTTCTCGCGAAACTCCGTGGCGATGTTGGTTCCATCCGGCTGCACCAGCGCCAGGTAATCGCCCTCGTCGTTCAACTTGAAACTCGTGTGCAGCGCGGCACCGGGGATGCGGCGGTTCCGATCCGACGCGAACACCACGATGAAGGTGTTCGGCGCAATGTTGGTCGCGGGAAACTGCCAGAGCTTGAGATTGTTCGTCGCATCGGTGAGATACCAACCGGCGAGATTCACGTTGGTGCCGCTGATATTCTGGATCTCGATCCAGTCCTCGCGATTGCCGAAATCGTCGTTAATCGAGTTGTTGTTGTTGGCCATGAACTCGGAAATGATAACCGGGCTGGCCGCGTGAACGGCTGTCGTGAACAGCAATCCGCCGAGCAAAAGCAGTAATTCTTTTCGCATAAGAAATCGTTTGGGGAACGGGTGTGACGTTAGTGCAACGCTTTTTGATGCGCCAGAGTTTTCACGCCGCGGGCCGCGTTTCCTCGATTTACTCAGCGGAACGAAGGGAGAAAAGCACGGTGACCGTGACGGCCTCGATCCTCTTTTTAATCGTAGCGCAACGCCTGGATGGGATTGAGCTTCGCGGCCTTGATCGCCGGAATCAGCCCCGCCAGCACGCCCACAATGACGCTCGCGAGGAACGCCAACGACAGAGACTCGACCGTGATGATGGGCGTGTTCTCGGTGGGTGAAAGAATCACGAGCAACTCAACCAACGCCACCGACGCAAGCTGACCCGCGATCCCACCGAGCACTGCGATCACGCTGCTCTCCACGATGATCTGGAGGAAGATGGACATGGTGTCCGCGCCGATGGCCTTGCGAATCCCGATCTCGCGCACGCGCTCGGTAATGCTCGCCAGCATGATGTTCATGATACCAATGCCACCGACGAGCAGGCTGATGGCGGCGATGATCCCGCCGCTGAGACGGGCATTGCGGATGGCGACGTTGATCTGCTCCGCCCAATCTTCCTGCGTGCGGAAAGCAAAGTCTTCAATGCCACGGTGCGAGGTGAGCAGAACATTGCGCGCCTGTTGCAACGCGGATTCGAGTTGGTCCACGCTGCGCACTTTGATCCACGTGGACGAAAGGCGCGGGTCAGGGGTGTTGTTCGTGCCGCTGGCCGAACGGAATTTCACCCACATCGTTTGGAGCGGGATGTAGATCGTGGCATTCTTCAGCCGATAAACAAACCCGCCCGTTCCAGAGCCACGGCTTCCCCAGCCACGACTGCGCTTCGGGCCGGTTTCTTGAATCGGATTGTCCTTCTCGAGTTCGCGCAACTTCCTGTCCTGCTCACTTTCGTAATGCTTGAACATGCCGATGATCGTGAACGGCATTCCATTGATCGTGATCACTTCGCCCACGGGATTGATCTCGCGGCCCACCTTTAATGGATCACCGAAGAGTTCATCCCGCGTTGCCGTGCCGATAACGCAAACGCTTGCCGCGTTCTCCTCGTCCAAATCGCCGAACATGCGCCCGTGCTCGATGGTGTGCTGATTCATTTCCAGCGCATTCGGCCACGTGCCGACGAAGTACCACGGCGAGAAAGTTTTCCCCGCCCGCGAAATAATCACGCGCGGCAAACGCATCTCCGGCGTGATGGTTTTGATCAACGGCGCGCTTTGCTGAAGCGCGTAAACATCGTTCATCGTGTTGCCCACGGCCTGGTCCGAGAGATGAAGCTG
>DATHEW010000506.1:0-3597 GCA_035318425.1 Candidatus Acidiferrum sp.
CGATGAGTTGGTCGATCAGTGTATCGCGCTTCAACTTCGAGTCATTCGTATCGGCGAGAAACGCGCGCACGCGTTCCGCTTTGGGAGGAAGGCCGGTGAGATCGAGCGCCACACGGCGAATGAATTCGGAGTCGGTGCAAAGTTCTGAAGGCAGCGCTTTGATGCGCTGAAGCTTCGCGTAAACATGTTGGTCGATGAAATTGTTCGTCGTCGTGTTTGCCCATTCGTAACCGGCACGGTCACCCATCACCGTGAGTTCCTTCGTGGCGTAAATGCCTTCGTAACGGATCAACACCGCGGCTTCACCGCGACGCAGCGCGCGAACTTGTCCGTCCTTCACTTCGGCAACGTCCGTATTGCTCGAGCTGAAAATCGCGTCGCGAGTGACATCGCGTGTCGTATCGTCCGCGTAATGAGCAATGACGAGCAACTGTTGCGCGCGACCCGCCAAATCCATTTCAATTTCCGCGGGCAGGACTTCGATCTTCGTCGCGCGGCCAGCTTCTGTACGCTCGGGCTTGGCGCCTTCTGCAATCCAGGCGCGAAGCATTTCAAACTCGCGTGATCCCGGCTTGATGGCCTGACGGCCTTCGTGCGGCACTTCACCGGTTGGCTTTTGCAGCATCAGGCTTTCATCCACGTTTACGCGATTGAAGCGCCGTCCCGAGATGTCGTTGACCAGCGCTTCGTAATCGAAATCCGGATCGTAGCCGCGCAATGAAAGCTTGAATCCGTTCTTACCCTTGGCTGAGCCGTGACACGTTCCCGCGTTGCAGCCGACCTTGCTCAACACTGGTTCGATGTCGCGCACGAAACGCACGGGCGGCACTGCGGCACTCTCGACAGTGACGGGCAGCTTCGCGGAATAACCCGCCGCGGAAATCGTGACCTCAGCCGTACCCGCGGATTTTGCGATTACTGCTGCGCCACGCAGTACAATATTGGTGGCGTCGGTCTTGAATGTGGTTTGCGCGGTCAGATCAACAAATTTCCCCGCATCCGTTTGGCCCAACACCAGCACGCCCCGTTCGTGGCGTCCGTCGTGAAACTTCAATGCCGCCGGCTCAATCTTCAGCGCACGGATCGCGGGCAGGGGAGGCGCGGTGAGATTCGTCGCTGACGGAGCTGGGTTCGCGGCCCAACCAAGAAACGGCGCCAGCAAAATGCCGGCCAGTATTGTGTAGTTCCTGTGATTCATCCGCCCAAATTCCACGCGCGCAAATATACGCAACGGCTGCGCGGGGTATTGCGTTGGATCGTACGTTTGCACATCAGTCGTCGCAAGGCATTTCATGTTTCAATGCCGGATTTGGACTTCTGCCGAGCGGCTTGGCTTCAATTGGATGTTCTACATTTTCGGTCTTGCTGGAACTACCCGATTGAAATGCGCATCACCGATCCGGTTTTCCCACGGAAGCGGCGTGTCATCGCCGTGGCTGGAAAGGGAGGGAAGTGCTATTTGACTACCAGATCATCCGCCGTCCACATCCTGCGATCCGGCCCGGCGGATTGGATTTCCATCTCGGTGCGAGAGAGTTGATGGAAGAAATAGGGAGTGCCCCAGTTGTCCACGAGTTGTCCTGTGCGATTGATTCGTGCGCCGTCGTCAGGATTCAAGAATCTGACCTGCTTCGAATTTTTTCCGCCAAGCGCGGCGGTGATCTCCGAATTGTCGCCCACGGGATTTTCACCGAAACGCAACGCATACTGCCGCAACGTGACGCGCATGTTCTCCAGCGCAGTGGCTGGCGGAAGCGAAGCGGAAGCGAGGACATCCGTGTCATAAGATTCTACGGAATGCGTTTCCAACGCGGCCAGCGGGACCGGTTTCGATCTCGGCAACACGGGCCCGGCTGATTCAGCGACGGTGTTGCTGTTCGATTCAGGTGAACTGACTTCGGTTCTCGCGACGAGCCCGTCCGGTTGGTCTTCTTGAGTGGCCGCGATCTCTGAACTGGCTTCTTCAGTGCGCTGCGAAATTTGCGCCGGTTTCAAGCAGAAGATGACGGCAATCGTCGCGGCTACCGTCAACACTGCGAGCAGACGCTTCATATAAATCCGAGATTCGGCGTCGAAAAGCGCCCGAGATTTGGGAAGACGACCGGGAGATTGCTGTTATCAACGCCAAACCAGGTAGCCAGCGTCGCGAAGTATTGATCGATGGCGGTCGTCGGGATCCAACGGCCCGTGCTCGTGTCGTCGGGACCGTTGACGGCGAGCGTCGGGAACCGGCCGTAAGTGCGGCGGCCATTTACCGCGCCACCCATGATGAGGTGATGACTGCCCCAGCCGTGATCACTGCCTTCGCCGTTAGCGGGGAAGGTGCGGCCGAAATCGCTGGCGGTAAAACTCGTGACGTTGTTCGACAAACCGAGTTGTTCCATCGCGCGTTGGAACGAGTGCATTCCCTGGCTCAGTTCCGCGAGCAGGTTGGCGTGCGAACCGGTCGTGGTCAGACCGGCACCCTGCGTCTGACCGGAATGAGTATCGTACCCGCCGACCTGGCAGAAAAAGATCTGACGCTTCATGCCGAAACCGCCGCTGGCAGCGTTGCGACTACCAGCCTCAATAAGCCGCGCGATCATGCGCAATTGCGATGCGAGACCCGAACCGAATGCGTTGCCGCCCGTCGGTGACGTAATCGTGGTCCTGAATGGGACGCTCCAATAGTTTGCTGCTGCCGTTGAGGAAATGGCGGTGTTCAACAAACCGCCCGTCTGGATCGCGTGTTCGCCGACGTCGGCATACGCCTGCACTTGCAGGTTCGGATACGGCAACGCGAGAAGGTTGGTCAGCGATTGCAGGCGCGCCCCGGAGACGCTCGAAAGATTGATCGCCCCGGAAGTCGTGACTGAGTATTGCGATACGATGTTGCCAACCTCGAACGTGTTTGCTCCGGCGACCGTGATCGCCATGGAGATCGGCGCGCCGGGTTGAACTGCTGCGAGCAAATCAGCGCAACGTCCACCCCAGCCGTTAAGCGGCGGGCGATCTGGAATTGAAGTCTGCCACTGTGTGACTTGATCAGAGTGCGAGAACAGTTGCGGCGGCCGTTGCAGGATGCCGCTCTGGTACTGCGCTCGTGTCATGGGAAAAACGAGTGTTCCCGTGTTGAACAGAACGGCGAGTTTGCTTTCGCCGAAGCGGGTCGCGAGTTCCGGGCACGCGGGATGCAATCCGTATTCATGTCCGTCGCTGCTCAACGATGATAAAGGGATGGCCACGTTTGGAGCGCCGGAAATGGGAAGCGCAAGCACGTCTCCGCGAATCGCCGCGTAGTCATCGTACTCCGATTGAATGGTGGGAATGATCAGGTTGTTGGAATCATTGCCGCCGGAGAGGAAGATGCAGACGAGCGCCTTGTAATCCGTGGCGGCGCTTTGTGCGGCGGCCGAATTGATGAAACGCAAGTCGCCGATCGCGGCGCTCAGCGCGCCGGTGCCAAGCGCGGCACATGCGGCCTGGCGAATGAAATTGCGCCGGGTCAGGACTGAAACCTCTTTGTTCTTCATAACCATTATCTTTGAACGATGAATTCCGGAGAGCTGACGATCAGATGCACGACGGCGCGAACGCGGTCGCGCATTTGGGCGTTCG
>DATHEW010000507.1:0-6861 GCA_035318425.1 Candidatus Acidiferrum sp.
TAATCCGGACGCGTCTCGAAAATGTTCTGCGGCGCCAGAATCGGAATATGCGTGCCCGGCGTGAACAAACCTTGCTTGTGCGGA
Source organism: Candidatus Acidiferrum sp. (assembly GCA_035318425.1). Classification (GTDB taxonomy): domain Bacteria; phylum Verrucomicrobiota; class Verrucomicrobiia; order Limisphaerales; family SIBH01; genus JANNGC01. The sequence goes on from DATHEW010000507.1 coordinate 85, forward strand.
TTGCGATCCACGACGTAGTCGATGAAGTCGCGACCGATTCCGCAGTAGTTCAAGAGCGTGTTGCCCTTCGCCGGCGAGCCATAGCCCACGATGTGTTTGCCGGCGTCTTTCAAATCGGAGAGGCAGCGCAGCAATTTGCGCTTCGTTGCTTTCACCTGTTCCGCAAAACGCTCGTAGGTTTCGATTCGATCCAGGCCGAACTGGATTTCCTGGCGGACCATGGCGGCAACGCGATCCGTGATGCGCGGCTCATTCGTGTGCGTATGGCGCGCGAAAATGCGGAGTGATCCGCCGTGCGTCGGCAGTTCTTCGACATCGAAGAGTGTCAGCCCATGATGCTCGAACATCGTCTGCACGGCCATGAACGAGAGATACGAGAAGTGTTCGTGATAAATCGTGTCGAACTCGTTGTGCCGCATGAGCTGAAGCAAATGCGGGAATTCCATCGTAAGAATGCCGCTGGGTTTCAGGAGCAGCTTCAGCCCGCTAATGAAGTCGTTAATGTCGGGCACGTGCGCGAGAACATTGTTGCCCACCAACAGATCGGCCATGTGCCCTTGCGCGACAATGCGCTTCGCTGTTTCCACGCCGAGGAACACGTTGATGCTGTCAATCCCGTGATTCGTTCGCGCGGCTTCCGCCGTGCCAATCGTGGGCTCGATGCCAAGCGCTGGAACGCCGCGCTCCTTAAACCATCGCAGCAGGTAGCCGTCATTGCTTGCCACCTCGATGACATGATGCTGCGCGCCGAAACCGAATCGCGAGATCATCATTTCGCAGTATCGCTTGGCATGCTGAAGCCATGAGTCGGAGTAGCTGGAGAAATAAACGTAGTCAGGATTGAAAATATCCTCCGCCGTTGCGCCTTGGAATTCCTCGAGTTGCACCAGCAGCGACTCTTCGGAAACCCACACGTGCAACGGATAAAGCTTCTCGGGTTTGGTCAGGTCTTCAGCGCGCAGGTTGTTGTTCGCGATCGGCGATGCACCGAGATCGACGAACGTGTGCTTGAGCGGCTTGCCGCTGAACCGGCATCGCGGCTGCCGCCTGGCATCGATCGATGGCGGGTTCACACCTCGTTGTTCCAGCGGAGTCATGACGGAGGCGCTTTCTTCCAGAGCAATCATGAGTTCCTCCGTTTTAGGCAGCACGCGCCACCGTGTTCTCGCGAACGTGACCGTCCGCGCTCCAGGGTATCCAGAAAAAGTCCGCATCCAACTGGCCGCTCGCGATCAGATGCTGAAGCGTCTTCAACCGCGTGAATGGCCGCGCATAGAATTGTTCCTGCGTGAACTGGATTCGCGTGAAGAGCGCGTGCAGTTGCTCAACGCCGCGGCGCGCATCCCACTCGCACGTGAACTCCGGCAGCACGCGGCGAATCTTATCGAACGAAACGCGATAGCTGCGGTTGTCCGCGCTGGGCGCGCCAAAACTCAGCCGGCATCCGGTGAACACGCCAGCAATAATTTCCGCGATCTGGCGCACGCGATAATTGTGGGATGTGTCGCCGACGTTCAGGACATGATTGTGAATGCGCTCGCGGGGCGCGGCGAGCGTGAGCGAGATCGCTTTCGCGATGTCCAGCCCATGCACAATCGGCCGCCACGGCGTGCCGTCACTCGTCATCTTGATCTCGCCGGTCGTCCAAGCGTGCCCGCTCAGGTTGTTCAACACGATGTCGAATCGCATGCGCGGCGAAGCGCCATAAGCCGTCGCGTTGCGGAGAAAGGTGGGCGAGAAATTGTCGTCGGCGAGTTCGCAGACATCGCGCTCGACGAGCGTCTTGCACACGGCGTAAGCGGTCTGTGGATTCACCGGCGACGTTTCATCGACCGTTTCCTGCGACGTGACGCCATAGACGCTGCACGACGACATGTAAACGAATCGCGTGACACCCGCGCGCTTAGCGAGTTCCGCAAGATGCACCGAGCCACGATGATTAATCGCGTGCGTGATGTGCGGCGCAAGTTCGCCCGTCGGATCGTTGGAAAGCTCTGCCATGTGAACGACGGCGTCGCACCCCGCGAGATCGCCGCTCGTGAGGTCACGCACATCCTTGCACAACGTGCGCGGACGCGGTTGCAGATCACTGTAGAGCCAGCCTTCCTTGTAGAAGCCCGTATCGATGCCGATGACCTCGTGGCCTTGCTGCATCAGCAGCGGCGCGAGCAATGAACCCAGATAACCTTCCGTTCCCGTAACGAGAATTTTCATGCGGCAGCGACAATCGTCCTTTCGAACAATGGGATTTCTTTCACGATGTTCTTCGCGATCTCGAGCGACGCCGTGGCGGCGGGCGAGGGCGCGTTGCAGACGTGCAGCGCGTTGCGTCCACGAACAAACAGAAAATCATCGACGAGCGTTCCATCGCGATTCAGCGCCTGCGCGCGAATGCCGGCTGCGCACGGAACGACGTCGCGCTCGGTGATCTCGGGGATCAGTTGCTGCAACGAACGGACGAAGGCGCGCTTGCTGAACGAGCGCCACATCTCGCGCCAGCCTTCATTCCAATGCCGCGCGGCGAGCTTGCGAAAGCCCCGGAAGCCGAGCGTCTCGCGAAGATCACGAAGGTGCTGAAGTGGAAGAGATCCTTTGACGTAAGCCTCGCGGTGCAACGCCAGCACGGCGTTCGGTCCGGCGTGAACACCACCATCGATCATGCGCGTGAAGTGAACTCCCAGAAATGGAAATGCTGGATCGGGCACCGGATAAATCAGGCCGCGCACCAGCGCGCGCTTCTCGGGGACCAGTTCGTAATATTCGCCGCGAAAGGGAACGATGCGCGCCTCGGGTTGCGCACCGCCGAGTTCAGCAACGCGATCGCTGTGCAAGCCAGCGCAGTTCACGAGAAAACGCGTCTCAAATGCGCCGGCGCTGCTTTCGATCAGATAGGAATCATCTCGTTCGCGCAGTCGTTCGACCCGTGCGCCAAGTTTCAGTTCAGCGCCCTCTCGCTCGGCGAGTTGCGCGAATTTCTGCGCAACTTCGCGATAGCTGACGATGCCGGTGGACGGCACGCGCAGCGCGGCCACGCAACGCAAATGGGGTTCCAGTTCCTGCGCTGCTTCGGCAGAAAGTTGTTCCACTTCGAGACCATTTTGCTGTCCGCGCGCGAACAGATTTTGCAGTCGCGGCACCTCCGCCTCAGTCGTCGCGGCGATTAACTTTCCACAAATCTCGAGGCGGATGTCGTGCTCCTCGCAGAACGACGACATCGAGCGATTGCCCTCGCGCGCCATCCGCGCTTTGAGACTGCCGGGCTTGTAGTAAATGCCGGAATGAATGACACCGCTGTTCCTTCCCGTCTGGTGTTGGGCGAAAGCATTTTCTTTTTCGAGCAACAACACGCGCGCACCGGCGCGAGAGCGTGTCAACGTCATGGCCGTTGCCAGCCCGACAATTCCGCCTCCGATGATCGCGACGTCGTACATGTGCTTTACTCGGTTCGCGCCGTGGTCAGTGATCGCTTGTTCCCTGGAATCCCGAGCGCTGGAGCCGGCGACTTTTGAATCGAGATTCCGTTTCGTCCGGAAAGCAATGATGGCGAAAAGCTCATCCCGTAAAGCGTCAGTCCTCGCAATGTCCAGCGGAGTTGCAGACTGCGTCGCAAGTACGGGCGCCCTTCCGCAGTGCGTCCCTGGCGGGCGAGCGTGAGCCCGAGGTCAGCGCAGGCGCGTGCGAGTTCGAGCTGTATCTCCGGCCATACGCTTCGCATCCGTTCGTCCACGAGCATGTGATCGCAGCACATGACGAAACCTTGATCGACGCGCATGCGGCCAATGGCTGTCTCGGAACCGGAATGGACGCGGTAACGAGTGAGGCGCTCGGGAACGTAGTAGCCCGCCTGGCCATCACGCGAAACGAGATACATCAGCCACACGTCATAACACGACGGCAGATCCGGAACGTCGCTCCAATCAATGGCGCTGCGGCGCATCAATGACGCCATCGAGAGCGGAATGCTCATGTCCACCACGGCGATGCGATGCAGCGGCGCGTGCAATCCGGGAGTGAGCATGTGCCGTTTCCAATGACGCGTGTTCTTGCGCGTCATGGCGGGATCGAGTGCTCCCTCGGCGTCGATGATGTAATGGTCCGAAAAGGCGATCGCCACCGCAGCGTTCTCTTCGAGCGGACGCACCAGCTTCGCGAGAAAGTCAGGTTCCCAAACGTCATCGTCATGGAGGTTCGCCACGTATTTGCCGCGCGTGGCGATGCATCCGGCGATGACGTTGCGCGTCTGCCCGACATTGGAATCGTGGCGATGATAATGAATGCGCGGGTCGCGGAATGACATGACGACACGGCGCGTTTCATCGCCGCTCGCATTATCGCGCACCAGCACTTCGATGTTGGTGTAGGTCTGTGCCAGCGCGCTCGCGATCGCTTCGCGCAAGTAGTGCGGCCGATTGTAAGTCGGAATAACGACCGAGATCAGCGGGCTGTTGGACGAAGGTGTTGCCATGTCAACGTCGCCGGTAAAAACGTCCGATCGCCGATCCCACTTTCACGCCAAGCCGCCGCGTGGCGAGTTCGCGCGGCGAGTAGAGCTGAATGGGTGATTGTGTGTATTCCAAAAACTTCTTGTCTGCCAGCGACGGCGCGCGGCCACGAAGCGCTTCGATCACGAAACGCTTGCGCCATGATTTCGTGTTGCCGGCCGAATGCGACATGACGTAGCCGCCCGGCTGGAAATCCATACCTTCAGGGCCAACCGCGGTGATCGGATGCGGCACGAGCATGAGCGCGAGATTCATCAGGTCCTGATCGAGGAGAAGATAGGGGTACTCGAAACCGCTCAGTTCGAAGCGCGAGAGATCAATGCTCTCGGCGGCGCGCGACTCGAACAATTGTTTCCATGTCTCGAGGAAATCCTTGTGCTCGCGACGCACGCCGATGAATCCGCCGTTATAGAATTTCTCGAGCTCCTGCCGGATCGTGAAACCGTGCTCGATTGCGTAATCCTTCCATGCGAGCCGCACGGGATGTTGCCGCGGCAAGTGGTGGTTCACGTCTTCGCAGAGCGCGATGCCGTGGCTGACCCAATGCTCGAAAAAATCCCAGCGCGCGCGGAGAACGATGTCGGGATCGAAGTAGAAAAATGACGAATCGTCAGGGCACTGTTCGTTCATCAGGCGCAACAGGAAGTGCGGCTTGAAGTTGTTGAGGTGCAGCGGTGTGTCGAGCGGCATGAAATGGATGCGGCATCGTTCACTCACGTCGAAGATGGTGCCAGAGCCGTTCTGGCGAACGCGTACCTCGGCCCAGGGCGGCAGCGGGCCGCGATAGCCGGCATAAATTTCGCCGCAGAACCCTTGGACGCACAGCGAGTTCACCAGCGCGCCTACGCCGTAATGGTAGTTCCCTTCGAACAATGTGCAGATGACGCTCATTGCATTGCCAAAGCCTCGTACGTTTCCAGGTGTTGCCGCGCCACGAGCGGCCATGCGAGCTGCGTCTCGGCGAACTCACGGCACAGCAGGCTGGTGTTGTTTCGCCACGCCGGATTTTCCAAATAGCGATTCACCAGGGCGATCATCGCGTCGTCATCGTCGTTCGCGACAATGGGAAATATGACGTTGCCACCATAATTGCGAATGCCGCCCACGTCCGTGGTGACGATCGGCGTGCCGCACGCGAGCGATTCGACGACCGCGGTGTTCGCGCCGCTGTCGTTCATGGGGAGGAGCAGCAAGTAGGAAGCGCTGATGAGGGAGCGCAATTCGTCGTCACTTAGCCGGTGATGCCAGATCACGTGGGGATGGCCGTGCAACTCGGGAAGCCCGCCGGTGTGACGGAACTCTTCGGGCACCAGAACATGAAAGCGCAACTCCGGGCGCTGCTGGCTCAAGCGCGTCACCACGCGCGCCAGCATCTTCGTGTTCCGCAAGTAGTGCCCCGTGAAAAGAAGGTCGCGAGGCCCAGGCTGAGTGGCCGCGGGCCGGAAGAATTCCACATCCACTCCGTGCGGAATGAAACGAACTCTTCCTCCGCCAACGAGTGATTCGAAGAAGGCGACGTCGCGGCGATACAGAACGATCGCTGATGAGAGGCGCGACATGCATTCCAGTTCCTCGTCAGTCCATCCGCCCGGCGGCAGGTGTAACGTTCCAATCAAGTTGGGCGGCGCTTTCTTCCATCGATCGAGAAACCAGAAATGTTCCTCGAAATGCAAAATGTGCCGCACCGGATACTCCGGGGTGGTGGCGCGCGCGAAACGGAATTCAGCGGCCGCGTCCCACTGATTGCGGCGCGACCAACCGCGGTAAACGGAGTATGCCTTGCCGATGAACCGTTCCCGTGTGCGATGACGCGGGCCGAAGACTCGTGTGTGCGGTTCGATCTTCGTCAGGTAACGCGGGAGTTGCTGATACCCCGTGTGTTGGCCGAACCACGGGACCTTCTTGGATAAGAGAACGGGCGTGATGCCGGGGCAGTCCAAAGCCGCCGTGTCCGCATTGCTCGCGATCTCGCGGGGCAAAGACAACGCCGCCGTCAAGCCCTGGCCCAGGGAATTTCCGGGGACCAGATAACGTTCCGATTTCTCCACCACTCTTGGCTCCTTGTGCTTCATCCGTAATAGCATTCGCCTTCCGCGCCAGCAATTGGGGGAACTTCAGGAGTGCGCCTCCGGCAAAATCACTGTTCCGTGTCAGGCAAAGTCATTCGCTTCCCGCAATTTTGCGTGCGCTTCTCTGATCCCCCGCCGCGTGCGCCAGAAGTTCAGGACGAACGCCGGAAGGGTCGCGAAAATGTTCATTAGCAACACATCCCTCA
>DATHEW010000508.1:0-2116 GCA_035318425.1 Candidatus Acidiferrum sp.
TGGAGTTTGGAGTTTGGAGTTTGGAGTTTGGAGTTTGGAGTTTAACCTCGAACGGTGTCTGACACGCTGGTCGTCAATGAAGTTTATCTGAGCCTGCAGGGCGAAAGCACTTTCGCCGGGTTGCCGTGCGTCTTTGTCCGCCTCACCGCCTGTAATCTTCGCTGCTCGTATTGCGATACCGCCTACGCTTTCACGGAAGGTGGAAAACAATCGTTGGATGAAATTCTCTCTGAAGTCCGTCGCCTCGCGGCCCCATTCCGCACTCCGCACTCCGCACTCCCCATTGAACGTCTGCCACTCGTGGAACTCACGGGCGGCGAACCGTTGCTGCAACCCAACGCGCTGCCATTGATGCACGCGCTTTGCGATGAAGGCTTTACCGTCCTGATCGAAACCAGCGGCGCCCATGACATCGCGAAGATCGATCCGCGCGTGCGTCGCATCATGGATTTGAAATGCCCGAGCAGCGGCGAGGTTGCGCGCAATCACTGGCCGAACATCGCGCACTTGAAAGCGACGGATGAAGTGAAGTTCGTCATCGGCACGCAGGAGGATTACGACTGGGCGAAGGAACAAATCGCCGCGCACCATCTCGCCGCGATTTGTCCGTTGCTCATCTCATGGGTGCAACCGCTCGCGCGCGAACAACAGCATCCGGCTTTGAAATCCGTGCCCGCCGGCCAGACGCCGATCACGCGTCGCGAACTCGCGGAGAAGATCATTGCAGATGCGCTCCCGGTGCGTTTCCAGTTGCAGATGCATAAGTTCATCTGGCCTCCCGACGAGCGTGGCGTCTGAGTTGTGGCGACAAGTTCTTCCAGAAAAGTTCTCGACCTGCTGCGCCGCTACGAATCGCGCAACGTCACCTTTATCGATCCCGACGGCTCGTGGCCGATCGTGTGGCAGCGCGCGTGCGGCGTTCATGTGTGGGATGCCGAAGGACGAAAGTATCTCGATCTCACCGCCGCATTCGGAGTGGCCGCCGCCGGTCATGCGAATTCGAGTGTCGTTCGGGCCGGCCAAAAGCAAATGGCCGCGCTGCTTCACGCCATGGGCGATGTGCATCCGCACGGGTTGAAAGCGAAGCTCGCGCGTGAGTTGAGCCGCATCACCTTCGAGCGATGGACCAAAAAAGGAGGGACGAGTTCCGCGAGTCCGACGAAAATCGGGAAGGTCATTTTCTGCAACTCCGGTTTCGAAGCGGTCGAGGCTGCGCTCAAGACCGCGCTGCTCGCCACGGGCAAACGTGGTGTGCTCGCGTTCGAGGGGGCGTATCACGGCCTCGGCTACGGCGCGCTGAACGCGACGCATCGAGAACATTTTCGCGCAAGATTTCGCGCGCAACTCGGAGAGTTCGTACGATTCGTTCCGTTCGACTGTTCTGAAACCACGCTCCGTCGCATTGTCGTGAAGAAGAAGCGGGACTTTGGCGCCGTGCTCGTGGAACCAATCCAGGCCCGCGGTGGGATCAACGTTCCTTCACCTGAGTTCCTCCCGATGCTTCGTCGCGTGTGTGATGAACATGGTGCGCTGTTGATCCTGGACGAAATTTACACTGGCTTCGGTCGCACGGGCCGGTGGTTCGCGTGCGAACACAGCGGTGTTGTTCCTGACTTGATCTGTCTGGGCAAGGCCCTCACGGGCGGCTTTCCGCTCTCGGCGTGCATCGGTCGCGCGGAGTTGATGGACGCCGCGTGGCCTCTCAGCCGCGGCGAAGCGATTCACACGAGCACTTTCCTCGGTCATCCCGTCGGCTGCGCGATGGCTCTGGCAAACATCGAAGAGATTCGAGCGAAGAAGCTGGTTGAACGCAGTGCCGCGCTCGGTGAAGTGCTGTTGCGTGAGTTGGGCAATGTTCGATCTACAATGTCCAATCTTCAATGTTCGCCGCGTGGCGTCGGCCTGATGGCCGGCATCGAGTTGCGCCAGACGGACGGCTCTCCGGCGACGGAGCGCGCGCTGAACGCGATCAAGGCAATGCTGCATCGCGGCTTCATACTGTTGCCCGAAGGCGAGCATGGAAACGTGATCAGCTTCACGCCACCGCTCACGATATCGGAGTCACAACTGCGCGTGACGGCGCGCGAGTTGAAGAAAGTGCTGAACCACGAATGAA